>NZ_JBHYUU010000019.1:0-72371 GCF_042749955.1 Kitasatospora sp. NPDC059462
TTTTTTTTTTTTATACACACCTCCCGCGGCGTGGGGGGGGCGGGGCGGGGGCGGGGGGCGGGCGGGGGCCGGCCCCCCCCCCCCGGCCCGGGAGGCCAGGACGAGCGGGGCGGACCGGGAGCGGCGCCGCCACGGTGGGTGGGACAGCCGGGGCGGGTGGAGCAGGGCAGGCCGCGCCGCCCGAGTGGGCGGCGCGGCCCCGGGGAGGCGGGGTCCGCCGCTCCGGTACCGGTCGGCTCGGCGCCGGTCGCCCCGGTCCGGGCCGGGGTCGAACTCGCCGCCGGGGAGGCCCGGTTGACGGGCCCGTGGCGGTGTCAGCCGGGGCGGTGCGGCCCCGGCGGGGCGGCGAATTCCGGCCGGGGCTGCGCCGTCGAACGGGCACAATGGCGTATGACGGTCGGCCCCCGCTGCGGGGGCCTTGGGCGTGTCGACTTGGAGGCCCGGGTGAGCGATCTTCCGCGCAAGGCAATGACCCGCACGGCACGACTCGCCGCTCTGCCGCTGGGGATAGCCGGCCGCGCCACCCTGGGTCTCGGGAAGCGGATCGGCGGCCGGTCGGCCGAGGTGGTGACCGCCGAGCTGCAACAGGCCACCGCCGACCAGCTGTTCAAGGTCCTGGGCGAGCTCAAGGGCGGGGCGATGAAGTTCGGGCAGGTGCTGTCCGTCTTCGAGGCCGCCCTGCCGGAAGAGGTGGCCGGCCCCTACCGGGCGGCGTTGACCAAGCTGCAGGACGCCGCGCCGCCGATGCCGGCGGCGAAGGTGCACGCGGCGCTGGCGCAGCGGCTGGGCGAGGACTGGCGGAGCCTGTTCCTGGAGTTCGACGACCGCCCGGCGGCGGCCGCGTCGATCGGCCAGGTGCACCGGGCGGTGTGGCACGACGGGCGCCCGGTCGCGGTCAAGGTGCAGTACCCGGGGGCGGGGGACGCCCTGTTGGCGGACCTGTCGCAGTTGAGCCGGGTGGCGTGGCTGCTGGGTCCGCTGATTCCGGGCCTGGACATCAAGCCACTGATCACGGAGCTGCGGGAGCGGGTCGCCGAGGAGCTGGACTACGGGCTGGAGGCGCAGGCGCAGCGCCGGCACGCGGAGGAGTTCGCGGGCGATCCGGAGATCGTGGTGCCGGGTGTGGTGGCGCAGGCGGACCAGGTGCTGGTGTCGGAGTGGATGGACGGCACGCCGCTGGCGGAGGTGATCGCCTCGGGTTCGCAGGAGGAGCGGGACGTCGCCGGCCGGCTGCTGGCGCGTTTCCTGTTCGCCGGTCCGTCACGGACGGGGTTGCTGCACGCGGATCCGCATCCGGGCAACTTCCGGCTGTTGAAGGACAACGGCCCGGTGGAGGGCTGGCGGCTGGGGGTGCTGGACTTCGGGACGGTGGACCGGTTGCCGGGAGGCCTGCCGGCGCCGATCGGGGCGTCGTTGCGGATGGCGTTGGCCGGGGACGCGGCGGGCGTGCTGGCGATGCTGCGCGAGGAGGGTTTCGTCAAGCCCTCGATCGAGCTGGATCCGGATGCGGTGCTGGACTACCTGGTGCCGATCATCGAGCCGGCGGCGGTGGAGTCGTTCCACTTCACCCGGGCGTGGATGCGGGCGCAGGCGGCACGGATCGCCGACCCGCGGTCGCCCGCGTACAACCTGGGCAAGCAGCTGAACCTGCCGCCGTCGTACCTGTTGATCCACCGGGTGACGCTGAGCACGATCGGGGTGCTCTGCCAGCTGGGGGCGAAGGCGCCGTTCCGGGCGGAGATGGTGGCGTGGCTGCCGGAGTTCGCCGAGGAGGGGTCGCCGGGGCGGGCGAAGGAGGCGGCGGCGGCAGCCGAGGCCCTGACGAAGCCCGAGGCCGCGGCGAAGAAGGCCGCCCCGAAGAACGCGGCCGCGAAGAAGCCCGCCGCGAAGAAGGCGGCGGCGGCGAAGAAGGCCGCCCCGGCCAGGCGCCGGAGCCCGTCCGCGGAGGGCTGATCCGCCGTCCGCCGTGAACGGCCGACGGCCGCAGGCCGCCTCCCGGTGTCGGGGGCGGCCTGCGGCGCGACGGGGGTCCTGATGGGTCTAGCTCACCGGCGTCCCGGTCACATCAGGGCGACGGCGAGGGCCTTGCGGGCCCGGAGCGAGGCGCGTTCGGCCTTCTGCTTGAGCCGCTGGGCCCGGGCGAGCCGGCTGACGAGCCGTTGGTGCTCGGCCTCCTGGAGGCGCTCTTGCATATGCGCCCGTGCCAGGGATTCATGGAGAAGTTGCATTTCGAGGGTCCTGTTCTGGATCTGAAGTTCGGTGGTCTGCTCGGCCCGGACGGTCGGATCGATGGCGGCGGCGGTCATGTGGTGGTCCTGCTCGTGGTGCGGTGTCGGGAAGGGGCGGATGCGGGCGGCGTCGGCCTTGGCGGCGGCGAGGCGTACGGAGCGGCGGAGGGCGTTGTCCAGCGGGGGCTGCTCTCCCCGGCGGACGGTTCCGGCTCCGGACGCGGGGTTCACGCCGCGACCTCGGTCTTGCGCGGGCGGCCGCGCGGCCGCTTGCGGGCCACGACGACACCCTGGACGAAGAGCTCGCCGCCCCAGACGCCCCAGGGCTCACGGCGCTCCAGGGCGCCGGTGAGACAGGCGTCCTTGACCGGGCAGGTGCCGCAGAGGGACTTCGCGTACTCGACGTCGGCGGGCGTCTCGGCGAAGAAGACCTCGGGGTCGAAGGCGCGGCACGGGATGGGGAGCCCGAGCTCCTCGGCCTGGTCGATCGAGGTGAACTGCATGGGGAGAACCTCCGGAGGGTCGGCCTGGTCGGCCTTCGTCTGGTCTGTCGGCGGTACGGACGGGGTGGGCGGCGTGATGACCGTGGACACTGTGGGCGTCTTCCTCGTCTTCTCAGTGGGTCCGGCTCAGCTGACTGGTGGGGCTGGGCCGGAGGCCCCGGGGGGCCTGGGTGGTCTTGCGTACCGGACAAAACAGAAGGGCCGCGGATCCCGGTGTTGGGGTTCCGCGGCCCTGGAGGCGCCGACCTGAGGCTGGCTCAGGTTCGTTCTCTCCAGGGTTCAGGGCCGCGGAAGGCCCGCATCCGGGCGGCCGTGGCGCCGTTGAAGGCGGCCATGGCCTGGTTGATCTGCTGCTCGTTCTGCTTCTGGGTGTTTCCGGCACCGATGACCCGCGCATAGCCGCCATGCATGGCAATGGCTACGACCGTCTTCGGTGCCTGGGTCGGTCGCTCATCACGCAGGGAGCGCGAAGCATCGACCGACGCCCAGTCGCGGGACAGACCAGTCTCGACACCGGTGCCGTCGAGGCTGCCGCCCTGGATGCCGTTGCTGCCGGGGCCAGTGTGTCCGAGGCCACTGACAGCGGGGGCGGGGGAAGCGGGAACGACGGAGACACCGGTGGTGTCGAGACCCAGACCGGTTTCGCACAGCTGGACGGCGAGCCGCAGGTTGGCGGCGCGCAGGGAGGCGGCGACGACGGTCTGGCCAGTCATTTTGGTGATCATGGTTTCCACTGCATTCGCCTCCTCTCGGCGTCTCGCGGAGCCTGGTTCCCCGGGCTCCGAACTGTTCGGATGTCTGTCTCGGTGAAGCTGGTGGAGCTCGGTGAGCTCGTGGGTGCAGGGGAGTGCGGCGACAGGCGTCACCCCGGACGATCGCGTCCCCTTGACCGCTCCGGCAGGCTATTGCGCTCCCGGCACGGCGCGCAAACTATTTTTCCGGCGAGTTTCCCGACGGTCTCCGCGGCGCCTCCCGGCACCGGCTGTGATCGCCCCGGACCGGCTCAGGCCGGTTCGTCCGGCTGGTCGTCCGTGACGTCCGCCGGATCCCTGACGGGCTCCTCCCCCGCACACAACGAGAGCACGGCGGCCCCGTATTTGTCCAGCTTCATCGCGCCGACCCCGGAGATGCCGGCGAGCTCCTGCCGGTTGGCGGGGACGTCCTCGGCGATGGCCATGAGGGTGGCGTCGGTGAACACGACGTAGGCGGGGGCGCCCTGTTCGCGGGCCTGGGCGGCGCGCCACTCGCGCAGCCGCTCGTAGAGCGCCTCGTCCATGGTGGAGGGGCAGCCCTCGCAGCGGCGGAGCTTGCGCTCGACGGCCTCGGTGAGGGCCCGCCCGCAGACCCGGCAGGTGACCGGGCCGCGGACCCGGCGCCCGGCGGAGCGCTCGCCGCCCCCGCCGGCCGCCCCGCCGCGCCCGGCGGACCGGCTGCCGGGGGCGCTGGAGCCGGGTCGCAGCCCGTCCAGGAAGCGGCTGGGCTTGCGGGAGGCGCGGCCGCCCGGGGAGCGGGAGAGCGCCCAGGAGAGGGTGAGGTGCTTGCGGGCGCGGGTGACGCCGACGTAGAGGAGGCGGCGCTCCTCCTCGACCTGCTCGTCGGTCTTGGCGTAGATGATCGGCAGGGTGCCCTCGGTGAGGCCGACGAGGAAGACGGCGTCCCATTCGAGGCCCTTGGCGGCGTGCAGGGAGGCGAGGGTGACGCCTTCGACGGCGGGGGCGTGCTGGGCGGCGGCGCGGGCGTCGAGTTCGGCGACGTAGGCGGCGAGGTCGGTGCCCTGCCCGTCGGCGGCGCGGCCGCGTTCGAACTCCTCGGCGAGCCGAACGAGGGCGGCGAGGGACTCCCAGCGGTCGCGGACGGCGCCGGATCCGGCCGGGGGTTCGGCGGTGAAGCCGCGGGTGGCGAGGACGGCCCGGACCTGGCCGGCGAGGTCGGGGGCGCCGTCGGTGACCGGGTCGGAGGCGGCGCGGGCGGCGCCGCGCAGCAGGACGCCGGCGTCGCGGACCTCGGGGCGCTCGAAGAACCGCTCGGCGCCCTTGAGCTGGTAGGGGACGCCGAGGTCGGCGAGGGCCTGCTCGTAGACCTCGGACTGGCCGTTGGTGCGGAAGAGCACGGCGATCTCGCTGGCGCGCACGCCGGCGGCGAGGAGCTCCTTGATCCGGCGGGCGGTGGTCTCGGCCTCGGTGGGTTCGTCCTCGTACTCGGTGTAGACCGGCTCGGGGCCGGCCTCGCGCTGGGAGACGAGTTCGAGGCGGTGGCGGGCGGCCTCGCCGCGGGCCTGGGCGAGGAGTCCGTTGGCGAGGTGGACGACCTGGGGGGTGGAGCGGTAGTCGCGGACGAGCTTGACGACGGTGGCCTCGGGGTGGCGGTTGCGGAAGCCGAGCAGGTAGTCGGGGGTGGCGCCGGTGAAGGAGTAGATGGTCTGGCTGGCGTCGCCGACGACGCAGAGGCTGGCGCCGCCGCCGGGGCCGGTCCACTGGTCGAGGAGGCGCTGCTGGAGCGGGGAGACGTCCTGGTACTCGTCGACGGTGAAGTGCCGGTACTGGGCGCGGACCTGGTCGGCGATGTCGGGGCGGTCCTCCAGGATGGCGGCGGTGAGCAGCAGCACGTCCTCGAAGTCGATGTTCCCGCGGCGGCTCTTGGTCTCCTCGTAGACGCGGTAGACCTGGGCGGTCTCGGCGGGGTCGCGGGGGGCGTCGCGGCCGGACTTGGCGACGGCGGCGGGGTAGTCGTCGGGGCCGGTCTGGGTGACCTTGGCCCATTCGATCTCGGCGGTGAGGTCGCGCAGTTCGGTGCGCTGGACGCGCAGCCCGCAGCGGCCGGCGGCCTCGGCGACGAGCTGGACCTTGCGCTCCAGCAGCTGGGGCACGGGTCCGCCGACGGCGCGGGGCCAGAAGTACTGGAGCTGGCGCAGCGCGGCGGCGTGGAAGGTGCGGGCCTGGACGCCGTCGGCGCCGAGCTGGCGCAGGCGGCCGCGCATCTCGCCGGCGGCGCGGGCGGTGAAGGTGACGGCGAGGACCTGCTGGGGCTGGTAGACGCCGCTGCGCACGCCGTAGGCGATGCGGTGGGTGATGGCGCGGGTCTTGCCGGTGCCGGCGCCGGCGAGGACGCAGACGGCACCGTGCAGGGCGGTGGCGACGGCGCGCTGTTCGGGGTCGAGTCCGGCCAGGACGGCGTCGGGGCCGCCGGCGGCGGGGTCGCCGAAGCGGTGGGCGTCCTGGTGTCCGTCGAACGGGCTGCCGCTCAAGAGGTCTTCCTGCATGCGTTCCATCCTCTCAGCCCGCGCGGACATCGCGGGCGGGGTTGTCCACAGGTGCGGTGTGATCGCCGGATGATCGCGCCGAGGACGGCGGATGGTTGCACGTGGGGGCGCGGTCTCTGCCACCCGCGCCGGTTCGGGTGGGTGCACGCCGGTGCGGTCCGGCCGGCCGCGCGCGGAATGACCGCCGGGCGGTGGACGTTCTCCCCCCGGAGCCGCGCGACCCGCGCGGCGCCCCCGCCAAGGCCCCCGGCCCCTCCCCGATCAGAAGGAGTCCCCTCGATGTCCGGCAGCGTGACGATGTACAGCACGACCTGGTGCGGCTACTGCAACCGGCTCAAGAGCCAGCTGCAGCGCGAGGGCATCGGCTACACCGAGATCAACATCGAGGAGGACCCGGCGTCGGCGGCCTTCGTCGAGTCGGTGAACAACGGCAACCAGACCGTTCCGACCGTGCTGGTGCAGCCGGCCGGCGGCGGCGAGCGGGTCGTGATGACCAACCCGAGCCTGCTGCAGGTCAAGAAGGCCCTCGCGGCCTGATCCCCGCGCTCCGCCCGCGGCCGTGCCCTGCCCCGCCCCGCGCGCGGCACCGCACGGCGGCCCGGGCGGTCCCGGCCCGGCGCGCCCGCCCACCGCGGCTACGGCGCGTCGGCCCGGGCCGCCTCGACGGGCGCGGCGGGCCCGGGCAGGACGGTCCGGGCCGCGAGGTCGCCGACGCCGTAGACCAGCCGGCTGCGGTCGGCGGAGTAGCGGGTCTCGATGACCCGCACGGGTCCGCGCCGGTCGTAGGTGACCCGGGTCTGGACCATCAGCGGCACCCCGGGTCCGCCCTGGAACCACTGCGCCTCCTCGGGCCCGGGCATCCGGGCGACGAGGTGGTCGACGGCCCCGATCTCGGTGCGGCCGAGGGCGGCGAGCACCGCCTCGTCGCCGCCGTCGATCTGGTCGGGCTCCATCAGCGGGGTGCCGGCGGCGAGGCCGGCCCGGTAGTGGCTCTCCTCGATGGAGTACGGCTCGCGGTCGAGCATGCGCAGCTGGCGGCGGACCACGATGGCCTCGCCGGGGCGCAGTCCGAGCCGCTCGGCGATGTCGACGCGGGCCCGGACGATCATCATCTCGAAGTCGACGGTGAGTTCGCGCCCGCTCTCGGCGGCCTCGCCGCGGTAGACGGCGCTGGGGACGGCCAGGCAGTCGCGGGGGCCGGGGTCCTGCGGGTCGAGGCGGGGGGCGGGCCCGTAGGCGCGGTGGTCGAGCACGGGGTGCTCGCGCAGATAGGTGCCCTTGCCCTGGAGGCGGACCAGCCGGCCCTCGTTGACGAGGACGTCGACGGCGAGCCGGACGGTGTTGCGGGCGACGCCGTACTGGCGTTCCAGTTCGCTCTCGACCGGCAGGGCGGCCGCGGCGGTGAACTCGCCCTCGGCGATCCGGCGGCGCAGGTCGGCGGCGAGGCGCTGGTATTTGGGGGATTGGGTGGTACCCCGGGGGATTGTCACCCGAGTGAATGTAGCGAGCCGGGTGAGGGGCTTTCAGGCGTTTGCGGCAAAGTCCGCCGGGATCGGTGACACTGCCGGACGGGGCCCCGGGGGCCGTACTGGACAGGGCCGCTCCGGTTACGAACATCCTGGGGAGACCGATTCGAAAAGGAAATGGGGGGCGCGTGGATCAACTCCACACGCCCCCCATCCACAGAACACGCCGAACGCGTCGAACGCGTCGAACGCGCCGAACGCGTCGAACACGCCGAACACACCGAACGCGCCGGACGCTCCCGCCGCCCGCCGGGAATTACCAGCGGGCCGCCGACGGCAGCGGCTCCCCGTACCAGACCTCGACCAGGTGCCGGGCGATCGAGATCCCGGACGGCGGCAGGATCTCCCCCGCCGCCATCCCCGCCCGCAGCTCCTCCCGGGAGAACCAGCGCGCCTCCGCCAGCTCCTCCCCGTCCACGGTGATCGCGGTGCCCTCCGGGTACGCCCGGCCCAGGAAGCCCAGCATCAGGCTGGACGGGAACGGCCACGGCTGGCTGGCCACGTAGGAGACCTCGGCGACCCGCACCCCGGCCTCCTCCTGCACCTCGCGCACCACCGCCTGCTCGATCGACTCCCCCGGCTCGACGAAGCCGGCCAGCGTCGACCAGCGGCCCTCCGGCCACAGCGCCTGGCGGCCGAGCAGGCAGCGGTCCTGCTCGTCGGTGATCAGCATGATCACCGCCGGGTCGGTGCGCGGGTAGTGCTCGGCGGCGCAGGAGGTGCAGCGCCGCACGTGCCCGGCCCCGGCCTTCTCGGTCGGGTGGCCGCAGCGCGAGCAGAAGCTGTGCAGCCGGTGCCAGTGCTCCAGCGCGACGGCGTGCACCAGCAGCCCGGCGTCCCGGTCGGACAGCAGCGCGCCGACCTCGCGCAGCCCGGCCGGGCGGGCGTCGCCGTCCAGCCGGCCCGGCAGGCTCTCGCCGGCCAGCGCGAAGTAGGAGACGCCCTCCTCGTCGGTGCCGAGGAAGTACCGGTCGCCGCTCTGCGGTGCCTCGAAGGAGGGCATCAGGACCAGCTCGGTCCCCTGCCCGGTGTCCACCACGAACGCCTCGCCGCCGGCGATCGGCAGCACCTTGGTGGACGGGTGGCTCCACGCGGCCGCCAGCCAGGGCTCGTCGAACCGGTGCTGGGCCGCCCGGTCCACCCCGGCCCGGGCCAGCGCCAGGTGCGACGGGCGTTCGGTCTCAGGCACGGTGCTCAACTGTTCCATCCCCACGTGATCGGTCTTCCGGACGGTTCGGGTCCGCGCGGACCACCGGGACGGGACGCGCCCGTCCCCCGGTCCGCCCGCGCTCGCCCGCGGTTCACGCGCTCTCGCCGCCCGGCCGCCAGTTCTCGGCCAGGTCGGCCCACAGGTAGGCGGCGGTCTCGACGCCCTTGGCCAGCAGGTCCAGCTCGACCTTCTCGTCCACCGAGTGCCAGCCGTCCGAGGGCACCGAGATGCCGAGGAACAGCACCGGCGCGCCGAGCACGTCCTGGAGGTCGGCGGCCGGACCGGAACCGCCCTCACGGGTGAACAGGATCTTCTGCTCGAAGGCCCGGCCCATCGCCCGGACGGTGGACTGCAGCGCCGGGTGGTCGAGCGGGGTCAGACAGGGCCGGGTCGCTCCCGGGAAGACCAGCTCGTGACGGATGCCCTCGGGGACCCGGTCGGCTACCCAGGAGCGGACGGCCTCGCGGACCTTCTCGACCTCCTGCCCGGCGACCAGCCGGAAGGAGAGCTTCAGGTGGGCCGAGGCGGGCACGATGGTCTTGCCGCCGGGGCCGGTGTAACCGCCCCAGATGCCGTTGACCTCGGCGGTCGGGCGGGCCCAGATCCGCTCCAGGGTGGAGTAGCCGGCCTCGCCGCGGGTGCCGTACGACTTGGCGGTCCGCAGCCAGGCCGCCTCGTCGAAGGGCAGCTCGGCGAAGAGCGCCCGCTCGCGGTCGGTCAGCTCGACCACGCCGTCGTAGAAGCCGGGGACGGCGACCCGGTGGTCGGCGTCGTGCAGGGCGGCGGCCAGCTCGGCGGCGACGGTGGCCGGGTTGGGCACGGCGCCGCCGAAGGAGCCGGAGTGGATGTCGGTGTCCGGCCCGTACAGGTCGATCTGGGCGTCGGCCAGGCCCCGCATGCCGGTGCAGACGGTCGGCGTGGTCTCGGACCACATGCCGGTGTCCGAGATGATCACGACGTCGGCGGCCAGCCGGCCGGCCTCGCGGCGCACCAGGTCGGCGAAGTGCGGGGAGCCGGACTCCTCCTCGCCCTCGATCAGCAGCTTGAGGTTGACGGCCGGCGCGGTGCGGCCGGTGGCGGCCAGGTGGGCGCGCACGCCGAGGGTGTGGAAGAACACCTGGCCCTTGTCGTCGGCGGCGCCCCGGGCGTAGAGCCGGTTGCCGACCACGGTCGGCTCGAACGGGTCGGTCGCCCAGCCGTCCTCCTTGGCGGCGGGCTGCACGTCGTGGTGGCCGTAGACGAGGACGGTCGGCGCGTCCGGGTCCCCCGAGGGCCACTCGGCGAAGACGGCCGGCAGGCCGTCGGTCTCCCACACCTCCGTCACCGGGAAGCCGGTGTCGCGCAGCTTGGCGGCCAGCCACTCGGCGGAGCGGCGGACGTCTCCGGCCCGGCCGGGGTCGGCGGACACCGAGGGGATGCGGAGCCAGTCCGCGAGGTCCGCGAGGAAGGCGGGCCGGTGCTGGTCGATGAAGGAGCGGACGACGCTGTCCGGGGTTCTCGTCATACGGACGACTTTAGTTCGCCCGGGTGCCTGCGAGCGGCCCCGGTCCCGAAGCACGGGCATCCCGGGGGCTGTTACGTCCGTCACCCCGGACGCGTCGGGCGTCCGGGGTGACGGGTGGGACGGGTGTGCCGGCCGGCGGCCGCCGGTTGACGGGCACCGGTTGACGGCCGCCGGCCGACGGGGCCGGGACGGCGGGCGGCGGACCCGGCTCAGCCGGTGCGGCGCAGCAGCGAGATCCGCGAGCGGGTGAGCAGCGCGGCCAGCGCCACCGCGAGCAGCGGCAGCAGGATCACGGTGCCCGCGATGTTGAGCCAGGGGAACACCACGATGCCCTTGGCCGCCTGTTCCTGCAGGGTCATCCCGGGGTAGGTGCTCGCGGCGCCCTCGACCTTGCGCAGGGCGATCGCGGGCACCACGCCGGCGACGGCCCCGAGCAGGGCGCCCATGGCGGCGATGACGCCGCACTGGAAGCCGGACAGGGTGCGCCGGATCCGGGGCGCGGCGCCGACCGCCGCGAGGGTGGTGAGGTCGCGCTGGGAGTCGGCGGCGGCGAGGCCGGTGGCGATGCCGGCGGCGCCGAGCGCGACCAGGCCGGCGAACACGGTGAGGCCGAGGGTGATGAGGTCGCCCGGGGACCGGTAGCCGCGTTCGATGTCGAACTGGATGCCGTCGGAGAGCTTGGCGAGCGCGGCGCGGGCCTTCTGCTCCGCGGCGTCGGAGGCGGGGCCGTCGGGCCGCCACACCGAGCCGATGTCGCGGGTGGTGAGGCCGAGGCGCCGCGCGGTGTCGGGGTTGAGCACCACCTGGTCGTTCGGCCCCAGCGGGGAGGTGGCGAGGTGGGCGTCGACGGTGACCGGGTGGACGGCCGGCTCGGCGTCCGGGTTGTTCGGGTCCCTCGGCTCGGTGAGCTCCAGGAGGGCCTTGCCGTCCTTGATGTAGCGCTCGTCGAAGACGACGGCCTTGCCGGCCGCGAGGGCCTGGGCGGCGGCCTGGTCGGTGACGTCGTAGAGGTTGCGCAGCAGGGCGCCGTCACCGGCCTGGGTCATGCCGAAGGGGCTGCCGTGGGAGATCCGCTGCTCCTGGCAGCGCGGGTCCTCGCGGGTGAGCCGTTCGACCTCGCCCGGGCCGAGCTTCATCGCGTTGCGGCCCGCGGCGGGGCAGCGGCGCTCCTCGGGCATCACGAGCGCGGCCCAGCCGCAGATGCCGTCGCGGCTGACCATGCAGTCGCCCTGGTAGTTGACGCGCTGGACGTCGGCGCGGGTGCCGAGCCCGGGGACGCTGTTCTGCACGGCGCCGCGCATCTGCGGGAGCAGCGAGCCGTCGGAGCCGGCGCCCCAGCCGGCGGAGAGCACGATGGAGTGGTCGGGGCCGGAGGCGACGTACTCGCGGCGCAGTTCCTCGTCGGAGCTGGTGGTGTAGACGCCGACGGCGACCGAGCCGGCGACGGCGGCCATGACGGCGGCGACGGCGGGGGCGGTGCGGCCGCGGTGGCGCACCGAGTCGCGCAGGGCGAGGCGGGGGCCGAGCGGCAGCCAGCGGCCGATCCGTCCGAAGAGGCCGACCAGGTAGGGGGCGAGGGCGACCATGCCGAGTTCGGCGACGGCCGAGCCCCCGAGGACGGCGACGGAGCGGCCGCCGAAGCCGCCGGTGGCGCCGAGCAGGGCGAGGGCGGAGCCGCCGCCGAGCATCAGCAGGCCGAGCAGGGCGAGCCTGCGGCTGGGCGGCTTGAGGGTGTCGCGGCCGGTGAGGGCGGCGACGACGTCCTGCCGGGAGGCCTGGACGGCGGGCACGACGGCGGCCAGCAGACCGGTGACGAGGCCGATCAGGGCGATGCCGAGCAGGTCGAGCGGCTGGAGGTCGAAGTGGCCGAAGCGCTGGCCGGAGAACTCCTCGGCCCGGGTGCGCAGCAGGGCGACCAGGCCGATGCCGACGGCGAGGCCGACGACGGCGCCGGTGAGGCCGAGGACGACACCGCCGCCGAGGACGACGGCGCGCACCTGGGCGCGGTCACCGCCGCCGGCGGCGAGCAGGCCGAGCTGGCGGCGGGAGCGGCGGGCGCCGACCGCGAAGGCCGGGCCGGCGAGCAGGACGATCTCCAGCAGGGCCATGCCCATGACGGTGCCGAGGACGACGACCGAGGTCCGGTCGAGGAAGGGGGTGCGGCTGCTGTCGCCCCGGCTGTCCTGGTCGACGTAGAACGGCACCTCGGAGCGGGGCGGCGGGTCGAGGATCACGGTGCGCGAGGCGACGAGGAACCCGTACTTGTTGAGCTCCATGACCTTGGGCCAGTCGAGCGTGGTCCCGGCCGGGAGCTTGACGAGCCAGTTGTTGGCCTCGTCGCTGACGGAGGTGCGCCCGCGCGTGCCGGGCTCGCCGGGCAGCTTGGCGAGCGGGTCGATCACGGCGCCGGGGCGGGCGAACAGGCCCGCGTTGCGCAGGTCGCCGGGGTGCTCGGCGACGCCGGTGATGGTGTACGGGGTGGCTTCGAGGCCGCGCGGAGAGGTGCGGTCGCCGATCTTCAGCCCGGAGGTGTCGAGGAACGTCTGGGTGACGGCGATCTCGTGGTCGGCGCTGGGGGCCCGGCCCTTGACCATGTCGTAGCGGCCGTGCCAGACCGGGTCGGTGAGGTCGAGTTCGGTGATCCGGACGTTGGTGAGGCCCTCGGCGGTGCTGGTGGTGATGTAGGGGCCCTCGTGCAGCGGCACGAGGGTGGCGCCGGGCAGCAGTTGCCGGGCGAGGTCGGCGGGCGCGGTGTCGAGGCTGCGCTGCTGCTCGGGGGTGAGGACGGGCTTGCCGTTCTCCTTCTTCGCGTCGTCGACGGTGGTGATCTTGCGGTCCACGTCGGGGTCGGGGGTCTGCAGGACGACGGCGCCGCGGTCGAGGATCTCCAGGGAGGCGCCGGCCTGGCCCATGGTGCGCTCGATCCTCTCGATCGGATCGAGTTCGGCGCTGCGGAAGAACACGTCGGCGCCGGTGACGCCGAGGACGGGAAGCGCCACCATGGCGACGACGAGGGCGCTGCGGCCCTTGGCGCGCAGGGCGTCGCGGCGGGCGATGCGCAGGGCGACCCGCCAGGAACCGAGCTTCACTGCCCCACCGGGCCCTTCGCGTTGGCGGCGGCGGCGACGAGCAGGCTGCCGGCGTCCTGGCTGGCACTCTCGTCGACCATCCGGCCGTCGCGCAGGAAGACGACGCGGTCGGCCCAGGCGGCGTGCCGGGGCTCGTGGGTGACCATCATGGCGGCGGCGCCGGCGTCGCAGCGGGCGCGCAGCACGGCGAGGACGGCTTCGCCGGTGGTGGAGTCGAGGGCGCCGGTGGGCTCGTCGGCGAGGACGAGGCGGCGGTCGCCGATGAGGGCGCGGGCGATGGCGACGCGCTGCTGCTGGCCGCCGGACATGTCGTCGGGGAAGCGGTCGGCGAGTTCGGGGATGCCGAGTTCCTCCAGCGCGGTGAGCGCCTCGCGGCGGGCGGCGCGGGTGGACAGGCCGTCGAGTTCGCGCGGCAGGGAGATGTTCTCGGCGGCGGTGAGGGCCGGGATGAGGTTGTAGTCCTGGAAGACGTAGCCGACGGAGCGGCGGCGGACCTCGGCGAGGCGCTTGCGGCTGAGGCCGCCGAGGGCGACGCCCTCCACCAGGACCTGGCCGTTGCTGGGCGTGTCGAGGCCGCCGGCGAGGGTGAGCAGGGTGGACTTGCCGGAGCCGGAGGGGCCCATGACGGCGACGAACTCGCCGGGGTGGACCTTGAGGTCGACGCCGCGCAGCGCCTGGACCTCGGCGGCGCCCTGGCCGTGGACGCGGGTGACGTTGTCCAGGTGGAGAACGGCGCCGGTGCCGTTCCCGCTCGGACCGCTGTGGGACACGATTCCCCCTGCTGTGGTGGGGCCCGTCGCACGGTGGTGGGTGGCGGGCCGGTGGTTCGTTCGTTCGGTTCGGGCGGGGCCGGGCCCCGGGTGGTTCAGGCCCTGCTGCGACGGCGCCCGAACCGGGTGGGTGCGGGCGGGGCGTCGTCGGCGGGGGTCCCGGTGCCGCGGGCTTCGGCGGCGCGGGCCTGTTCGACCTCGGCGCGCTGGGCGAGCCGGGTCTCGCAGTGGTCGAGCCAGCGGATCTCGGCCTCGGTCTGGAAGATCAGCTGTTCGAGGACGAGCAGCCAGGCCAGGTCGGAGCCGACCTGGTCGCCGGCGCCGCCGGGCCGGGCCTCGCCGGCGAGGGCGCGGCCCTTGAGCCGGGTGTAGTCCTGGAGCGCCTTGATGCTGTGCCGGCGCTGGCCCTGGACGACGGCGGGCACGTCGACGCCGGGGACGGTGACGGCCATCGCGAGTTTGATGGCGAGTTCGTCGCGCGGCGGGTTGGTGCGCGGTACCGGGGTGTCGAACCAGGCGCGCAGTTCGGCGCGGCCGGCGTCGGTGGCGGCGTAGAACTGGTGGCCCTCCTCGTCCTCCCCGGCGGGGACGACCAGGCCGTCGCGTTCCAGGCGGGCGAGGGTGGTGTAGACCTGGCCGACGTTGAGCGGCCAGGTGGCGCCGGTGCGCGCCTCGAACTCGGTTCTCAGCTGGTAGCCGTAGCGCGGCCCCTGGTCGAGCAGGGCGAGCAGGCCGTGGCGGATGGACATACCGAGTATGTATACCGGGTATGCTCGACGGGTCAAGCCGGGGGGTCCGTCCGGGCAGCCGCCGGGGGCGGGCCGGGCAGCGGGCCGGGGCCGGCCGCGGACGGGCCGCCTGCGGGGGGCGGACGGGCCTCCGGTCCCGGGCCGCGGGGCGGGCCCGGACGTCCGGCCGGGGGTCCGGCCGTCACCGGCGGCGGGTAACGTCGGGGGGCGTGAGCCAGTTGCGCATCGCCACCTTCAATCTGTTGCACGGTCAGCCGCTCGCGCCCGACGGCGCCCCGCGGCCCTACCCGGCCGACCCCGGCGGGCCGCTCGCGCAGGCGGTGGCCGCGCTGGACGCCGACGTCCTTGCGCTCCAGGAGGTGGACCGCGGACAGGCCCGCTCCGGCGGCACCGACCAGGCCGCCGTCGCCGCCACCGCGATGGGCGCCGGGGACTGGCGGTTCGCCGCCGCCCTGCACGGCCGCCCCGCACCGGTGGCGGGCTGGCTGCCGGAGGCCTCGGCACCCCCCGGGATCCGGGTGTACGGGCCTGCCGAGGTCGGCGACGGCGCGCCGCCCGCCTACGGCACGGCGCTGCTGACCCGGCTGCCGGTGCGGCACTGGCGGGCCCGCCGGTTCGCGCCGGCCCCGTTCGGCCTGCCGCTGCGGGTGGCCGGGCGGCGCGGGCTGACCCCGGTGCCGGACGAGCCGCGGGCCGCGCTGGCCGCCGTCCTGGAGGGTGCGCACGGCCCGTTCACCGTGGTGGCCGCGCACCTGTCGTTCGTGCCGGGCTGGAACATGGCGCAGCTGGCGGCGATCCGCCGGTGGATCGCCGACCTGCCGCAGCCGTACCTGGTGCTGGGGGACTTCAATCTGGTGGGCGCGGTGCCGCGCACCGTGCTGGGCGGGGCGAGCGCGCTGGAGCGGTCGGCGCCGCGGGTGCGGGTGCGGGAGCTGCGGGCGGCCCGCCGGGCCCGGCCGGTGCTCCCGGAACCGCGCCGGCGGCGGGTGCGCGAGCCGCGGGCGCGGCTCCAGGGCTGGTCGGACCTGGCCCGGACGCCGACCTATCCGTCGCACCGGCCGGCCGTGCAGTTCGACCACGTGCTGGCGGTCGGGGTGCCGCGCTCCGCGGTGGGGGCGGCGTCCGCTCCGCGCGCGGAGGTGTCGGACCACCGGCCGCTGGTGGTCCGGGTGTCCCTCTGACCGCGGGCCCTCACTGCCGGGACAGGTGCCCGTTCTGCTGGGGGACGAGGGGGACGGGCGGGACGGGCGGGGCGGCCGGGCGGGCCGGGTCGGCGGGCAGCTGCACGGCGGTCACGGCGGGCTCCGGACGGTCGGCGGCGGACGGGGGCTCGTACTGGAGGAGCAGCATGGCGGCGTCGTCGCCGAGCTGGCGCCCGACGTGGCGCACCACGTCCTCGTGCAGGAGGCGCAGCACGTCGACGGGTCCGCCCCGGGCGCAGCGCGGGAGGCGTTCGGCGAGCGGGTAGAAGGTGCCGGCCCGGTCCCGGGCCTCGATGACGCCGTCGGTGAACAGCAGGACGCGGTCGCCGGGGTGCAGCGGGACGCGGTGGACCGGGGGGCGGACGTCGGCGGGGTCGAGGACGCCGAGCGGGGGCACCGTCTCGGCGAGTTCCAGCGGGCGGGCGGCCTCGGTGCCGCGCAGCAGCAGCGGGGCGGGGTGGCCGCAGTTGACGATCTCGGCGGTGCCGTCGGGGCCGACGCCGATGAGCACGAGGGTGACGAACTCCTCCTCGACGCCGGGGTGGTCGTTCTCGTGCAGGGCGCGGTCGAGGCTGTCGGCGAGCCAGCCGGCGACCCGGTCGAGGGCCGCCTCCTGGTGGGCGGCCTCGCGGAAGGCGCCGAGCACGGCGGCGGCGGTCTCGACCGCGCCGAGGCCCTTGCCGCGCACGTCGCCGACGACGGCGCGCACGCCGTGGCGGGTGTTGACGACCTCGTAGAGGTCGCCGCCGATGCGGGCGTGGGCGGCGGCGGCCGCGTAGTGGACGGCGGCGCGCACGGTGCCGACGCGGTCGGGGACGGGGCGCAGCAGGACGCGCCGGGCGATGGAGGCGACGAGCTGGGCGTCGGCGAGCAGGCGTTCCTGGCGCAGCCTCAGGGTGGCACTGACCCAGCCGATCGCGGCGACGAGGACGATGGCGAAGACGGTGGCGCTGTGCACGGACTCGCCGAGCACGTCGTTGCGGAAGGCCATCAGGAAGGCGGCGGCCTCGGTGCAGGCGCCGATGGCGAGGGGGTACCAGGTGCGGCGGCTGACCACGGCGGCCAGCGCCGGAACGGCGGTGAGCGCCGGTTCGACGGTCACTGCGGCGTCGGTGAAGTAGTCGAGGACGACGACCAGCGCCATGCCGATGAACGGCAGCGACAGTGCCGTCCTCGGCCAGGTGCCGGTCGCCCCGGGCGCGGCCCCCGGGGCCGGCCCGGCGAACCGTTCTCTGATCCATCCGGTCGCGCTCAACTTCGGTTCTCCAGCAGAAGACGCCGATGCCCAGGGGCACCTGCGGTGATGACTGAGGGTTAGGGAATACGGGCCTCGCTGGCGGCCGGAGCACGGGGGTTGACCGGTTACCGACCCCACAATAGGCGCGAAACGTGCACTACGCACAGGTTTCGCCCGATGCCGTGATGACTTGAATGCTCTCCGTGACTCATTCTTCACTGTTCCCGATCAGGAGCCGTTCCAACTCTTTTCGGCCGGGAAGTCCTGCGGGTTGTTCGATCCGGCCGCTGCGGACGTACAGGAACGAGGCCGTGACCTGCTCCAGGGGGACACCCGCCTGTTCGGCCCAGGCGAGCCGGTAGACGGCGAGCTGGAGCGGGTCGGCGGTCTCCTCGCGGTGCGTCTTCCAGTCCACCACTTCGTAGCGTGACGCGCCGCCGATTTCTGACCCGCCGTCACCGTCACGGTAGACCGCGTCGATCCGGCCGCGCACCACCCGGCCCGCCAGCACCAGGTGGAACGGCGCCTCGACCCGCAGCGGCTCCCGGTGCGCGTACGGGGTGCGCAGGAACGCCTCCTTGAGGCGTTCGAGGTCCTGTTCGTCCTCGATGCCGTCGTCGTCGGCGCCGGGCAGCGCGCCGGGGCCGATCAGCATCAGCGGTTCGATCCGGGACTGCACCCAGGCGTGGAAGCGGGTGCCGCGCCGGGCGGCGGGCTGCGGCGGGCGGGGCATCGGGCGGGCGAGGTCGTGCGCGAAGCCGTCCGGGTCGGCGGCCAGGCGCAGCAGCTGGGTGGCGGAGAGCGAGGCCGGCAGCGGCACCTCCCGCACCCGGCTGCGCGAGCGCTCCAACTCGCCGAGCAGCGCGTTCAGGTCACGGTCCCAGGACTCCACCAGCCGGCGGTCCTCGGGGGCCATCGGCTCGGGCTCCGGGGCGGGCGCGCCGGCCAGGCGGCGGTGCACCACCGCGGCGACCCGGCGGCGGGCGTGCTGGGCGGCCGGGTCGAGCGGCAGCGGCCAGGGGCGTTCGACGGGTGCGGCGAGCGCCGGGTTCTCCTCACCGTCGGCGGGCGGGTCGGCCCAGACGACGACCTCGCCGTTGCCGGGCCGCCCGGTGTGCTCGCGCAGCTGCTCCAGGAAGTCCGACGGGCCGCGCGGGGACTTCTGGCTGGGCCCCCACCAGTGGCCGGAGGCGAGCAGCAGGGCGCGCGGGCGGGTGAAGGCGACGTAGCCCAGGCGCAGTTCCTCGACGGCGGAGTGCTCGGCGAGGGCGGCCCGGAACTCCTTCATCGCCTTGGCGTTCCAGCCGCCGCGCACATCGGGCAGGGTGGCGGCGTCGCCGCGCAGGGCGTGCGGCAGGACGCGCTTGGTGCTGGTCCAGCGCTCGCGCGGGGAGGAGGACGGGAAGGCACCCCTGACCAGGCCGGGGACGGCGACGACGTCCCACTCCAGACCCTTGGACTTGTGCGCGGTGAGGACCTTGACGGTGTCCTCGCCGCCGGGCAGGCCGGCGTCCAGGCCCCGGTCGTGCTCCTGGGCGGCGCGCAGGAAGCCGAGGAAGGCGGCGAGGCCGGGGTCGCCGTCGAGGTCGGCGAAGGAGGCGGCGACGTCGAGGAAGGCGTGCAGGGTCTCCCGGCGTCGGGCGGCCAGCGCCTTCGGGGAGGCCGCGAGTTCGACCTCCAGGCCGGTGACGGCGAGGACCCGGTGCAGCACGTCCATCAGCGGGTCGGCGAGCGAGCGGCGCAGCTCGCGCAGTTCACGGGCCAGCCGGGCGAAGCGGATCCGGGCCTCGGCGGAGAACGGCAGCTCGTCGGCGTCCTGCGCGTCCTGCGCGTCCAGGAAGGTCTCCAGGGCGTCGGCGAGCGAGACGACCTCGGTGGGGTCGGTCTCCGCGACGGCGGCGGCGAGCGCCTCGACGCCCTCGGGACGCTCGGTGCGCACGAGTTCGGCGGCGCGCCGGCCGAGCAGGGCGAGGTCGCGCGGGCCGATCCGCCAGCGCGGGCCGATCAGCAGCCGGACCAGGGCGGCGTTGGCGGTCGGGTCCTGGAGCACCTCGCAGACCGCGACCAGGTCGGCGACCTCGGGCAGGTGGAGCAGCCCGCCGAGGCCGACCACCTCGACCGGCACGTCCCGGGCGACCAGCGCGGCGTGCACGTCGGGGAAGGCCGCGCCGCCCCGGCACAGCACGGCGATCCGGCCGGGGGCGGTGCCGGTGCGCACCAGGTGGTCGATCTCGTCGGCCAGCCAGCCGATCTCCTCGGCGTGGGTGGGCAGCAGGGCGGCCCGCACCCGGCCGTCGGTCTCGGCGCCGGGGGCGGGGCGCAGCGCCTCGACGCCCTCGTGCATGGCGCGCAGCGGCGCCGCGAGCTCGTTGGCGAAGGCGAGCAGCCGCCCGCCGCTGCGCCGGTTCTCGCTGAGCGCGTAGCGGTCGGCGGGGGCGCCGTCGGCGGCGGGGAAGTGCCGGGGGAAGTCGTCGAGGTTGGCGACGGAGGCGCCGCGCCAGCCGTAGATGGCCTGGCAGGGGTCGCCGACGGCGGTGACGGGGTGGCCGGGGGCGGTGCCGTCCGGCCCGGCGCCGAACAGCCCGGCGAGCATCAGTCGCTGGGCGACGGAGGTGTCCTGGTACTCGTCGAGCAGCACGACCCGGTACTGCTCGCGCAGCAGCGCGCCGACCTCGGGGCGCTGCTGGGCGAGCCGGGCGGCGGCGGCGATCTGGTCGCCGAAGTCCATCAGGCCGGCGGTGGCCTTGCGGCGCCGGTAGTCCTCGACCAGCCGCAGCAGTTCCAGACGGGCGCGGGCGGTGGCGGGCACGGTCCGCAGGTCCTCGTTGCTCAGCCGCACGCCGGCCAGGGTGTCGAGCAGGTCCTCGTCGAAGGCGCGCAGCGCGGCGGGTTCGACGAGGTGCTCGGCGAGTTCGCCGTCGAGGGCGGTGAGGTCGGCGACCAGGTTGGCGAAGGTGCCGGTGAGGGCGGGGAACGGGCCGCGCGCGGTGCGCAGCACCTTGGCGGCGAGCTGGAAGCGGGTGGCGTCGGCGAGCAGCCGGGTGTCGGGTTCGACGCCGATGCGCAGGCCGTGCTCCTTGAGGAGGCGGCCGGCGAAGGCGTGGTAGGTGGAGATGTCGGGTTCGCCGAGCGCCTCGCCGTCCTCGGGGTCGGCCACGCCGGCGAGCCGCAGGGCGGAGCGGACGCGTTCGGCGAGTTCGCCGGCGGCCTTGTTGGTGAAGGTGAGGCCGAGGACCTGTTCGGGGCGCACCGCGCCGGAGCCGACCAGCCAGACGACCCGGGCGGCCATCACGGTGGTCTTGCCGGAGCCGGCGCCGGCGACGATGACGGCCGGCCGCAGCGGGGCGCCGATGGCCGCCATCTGCTCCCGGTTGAAGGGGATGCCCAGCAGCTCCTTGAGCTGGTCGGGATGGCTGAGCACGGCGGTCACCACGCAACGGTAGCCGGGGCCGCCGACAGCCGGGGGGCCGCTGTGGCGACGGCCACGTGCCGCGTGCACCACATCCGGCGTCCACCGGCCGTTCGCCGGGCGCGGCCCGGCGGGCCGGGCGCCGTCACTCCACGAGCTGGGCGCCGTCGCGCTGGGCGGAGCAGCTGCGGCGGAAGGCGCAGCGGTCGCAGCCGCCGCCGGTCTGCGGGACGAACCGCTCGGCGAGGATCCGCCCGGCGGCATCGGCGAGCAGGTTCTCGATCCACGGCTCGCCCTCGGGCGGCTCCTGCCGCTGCACCTTGGGCGCGTCGGCCGCGCCCTTGTCGGGCTTGCGCAGCTGGACGAGTTCGGCGCCGCCGGACTCGGGGGCGGCGGCGTCGAAGCCGGGCAGCCCGTTGAGGGCGCCGGAGCGCACGGCGAGCTGGTAGACGGCGAGCTGCTTGTGCTCGGGCAGGGACTTGTCGGTGGGCGTCTGCTTGCCGGTCTTGAAGTCGACGACGTAGGCGCGCCCGGCCTCGTCCTTCTCGACCCGGTCCATCGAGCCGCGGATGCGCACCTGGACGCCGCCGGCGTCGAGGGTGACGTCGAAGCCGTGCTCGGTGGCGACGACGTCGCGCCCGCGGGCCATCACGTGCCAGGTGAGGAAGCGTTCCAGGGCGGCGCGGGCCTCGGTCTTCTCCTGCTGGGACTTCCACGGCGCGTCGAAGGCCAGCGCGTCCCAGACGGTGTCCAGGCGTTCCATGAGGACGGCGAGGTCGGCGGGGGTGCGGCCGGAGCCGACCTCGTCGGCGAGGGCGTGCACGACGTTGCCGAAGCCCTGGGCGGCGGAGGAGGTGCCGCGGGCCTTGACCTCCTTGTCGAGGAACCACTGGAGCGAGCAGTTCTCCAGCTGTTCCAGGCCGCTGCCGGACAGCCGCACCGGCAGGTCGGCGGAGCGCAGCGGGTCGGGGGCCGCGGTGGGGTCCTCCAGGCCCCACCAGCTCTCGGGACGGGCGGCGGGCACCAGCGGGCGGCCCTCCTCGTCGGCGGCGAGGGCGAGGGTGGCGAGCCGTTCGGCGGCGGCGCGGCGCAGTTCGGGCGAGCGGGCCGGGTCGAGGGTGACCGCGCGCAGCTCGGCGACCAGCGCGGGCACGGCGAGCGGGCGGCGCGGGCGGTGGGTGACGTCCTCGACGGTGACCGGCGGGGTGCGCCGCAGGACGCGGCCGGTCCGCGGGTCGACGTCCTCGCGGTAGAGCTCGCGCAGGAAGCGGGACGGCTGGTCGCCGTCGTCGGCGGGCGCCTTGACGGCGGTGACGACGAGCCGGTCCTTGGCGCGGGTGGCGGCGACGTAGAAGAGGCGGCGCTCCTCGGCGAGCAGCGCGGTGGGGGTGAGCGGTTCGGCGAGGCCGTCGCGGCCGATCCGGTCGGCCTCCAGCAGGGAACCGCGGCGGCGCAGGTCGGGCCAGAGGCCGTCCTGCACGCCGGCGACGACGACCAGGCGCCATTCCAGGCCCTTGGCGCGGTGGGCGGTCATCAGCCGGACGGCCTCGGGACGCACGGTGCGCACGGTGAGGGTGTCGGCGGCGATGTCCTGGGCCTCCAGCTCGGCGAGCAGGTCGAGGGCGCCGCGGTGACCGGTGACCTGTTCCTCGGCGCGGGCGGCGGTCTCGAACAGGGCGCAGACCGCGTCGAGGTCGCGGTCGGCGTTGCGGCCGGCGGCGCCGCCGCGCAGGGCGGCCCGCTCCAGGCGCTCGCGCCAGCGGCGGGAGCCGTCCCACAGCTGCCAGAGGGCGTCCTCGGCGGTGCAGCCGCCGGCCAGGGCCTCGCGGACCTTGCGCAGCAGGGTGCCGAGGTCGTGGGCGCGCCGGGCGTGGGGGGCGTCCAGGACGGCGAGGCGCTCGGGTTCGGCGAGGGCCTCGCGCAGGAGGTCGCCGGCCGGACGGGGCACGGCGGCGGGCGCGCCGTCGGCGGCCCCGGCGCGCAGGGCGGCGCGCTCCTCCTCGCGCAGGGTGCGGCCGAGGCGGCGCAGGTCGGCGCCGTCGAGGCCGCCGAGCGGGCCGGTGAGCAGGGCGTGGGCGAGGTCGGTGGTCAGCGGGTCGGGCGCGGCCGCGTCCGTGCCGTCCGCACCGTCTGCACCGTCCGTGCCGTCCTGCCGGTCGCGGACCGCCTGCTCGGCGCAGACCCGCAGGGCCAGCAGCAGCTGGGCGACGGCCGGCTCCTCGCGCAGCGGCAGGTCGTCGCCGTCGATCTCCAGCGGGACGCCGGCCGCGCCGAGCGCCCGCCGCACCCCGGGGATGGACCGGGCGCCGGCCCGGACCAGGACGGCCATCTCGCCCCACGGCACGCCGTCCTCCAGGTGGGCGCGGCGCAGCAGGTCGGCGACCGAGTCCAGCTCGGCGCCGGGCGTCGGGTAGGTGTAGACCTCGACCCGGCCGCCCTCGCGGGCGGGCAGCGGGGCGCGGTGCTCGGCGAGCTTGTCGGCGGGCAGCCGGCCCATCGGCATCCGGCGGGTGAGTTCGCGGGCGGCGGCCAGCAGCACGGCGCCGGAGCGGCGGGAGACCCGCAGCACCTTGACGTCGGCGGGGCGGCCGTCGGCGTGCCGGAAGGTCTGCGGGAACTCCAGGATGCCGTTGATGTCGGCGCCGCGGAACGCGTAGATGGACTGGTCGGGGTCGCCGACGGCGACCAGTTCGCGCCCGCCGCCGGCCAGCCGGCGCAGCAGCCGCACCTGGGCGGGGTCGGTGTCCTGGTACTCGTCGACGAAGACGGCGTCGTAGCGTCCGCGCAGGTCGCGCTCGACCTCGGGGCGGTCGGCGAGCAGGACGGCGCGGTGGACCAGCTCGGCGTAGTCGAGGACGCCGCGCAGGTCCAGGATGTCGAGGTAGTCGGCGAGGAAGTGGGCGGCGGCGGCCCAGTCGGGCCGCTGGACGCCCTCGGCGAAGCGGGCCAGCTCGGCCTCGCCGAGGCCGAGCTCGCGGCTGCGGGCGAGCACGGCGCGCACCTCGTCGGCGAAGCCGCGGGTGGTGAGGCAGGCGCGCAGGTCGAGCGGCCAGGCGATCCGGGAGCGGCCGCGCCGGGCGTCCTCGGCGCCGCCGGCGAGCAGTTCGCGGACCATGACGTCCTGCTCGGGGCCGGAGAGCAGGCGCAGCGGCTCGGCGTAGTCGGCCGGGTCCTGGTGGGCGCGGAGCAGGGCGTAGCAGAAGGAGTGGAAGGTGGTGGCCTGCGGGGCGGCGGCCCGGGCGCCGCCGGTGGTGGTGGACAGCCGCCCGGCCATCCGGTCGCGCAGTTCCATCGCGGCCTTGCGGCTGAAGGTGAGGACGAGGATCCGCTCGGGGTCGGCGCCGTTCTCGATCCGCCGGGCGACGGCCTCGACGAGGGTGGTGGTCTTGCCGGTCCCCGGCCCGGCGAGCACCAGCAGCGGGCCGCCCGCGTGCTCGACCACGGCGCGCTGGTGGGCGTCGAGTTCGGGCGGGGCGGGCGGTACGAGGGGGCTGCGCACCAGACGGTAGGGGGAGCTCACGGACGTCCTGGGGGTCGTGCTCGGGCAACTGCGGGCGGGCCCGCCGGGGGCCCGCCGTATTCGAGCCTACGATCCTGCCCCGTCATTCCCGTCCGCGCACGGGATTCCGCGAGATCCCCGGCCCGCCCGGCCGGGGGCGGGCCGGCCGTCCCAGCGGGCGCGCCGCAGGTCGACCCGGGGCGGGTCGGCGAGGTCGCGCAGCGGGGTGCCCTCCTCGCCGTAGTGGGCGAGGGCGCGGTGCTCGTGGCCGGGCAGCATCCGGCCGTCGGCGCGGATCACCCGCCACCAGGGCACGGCGCCGCCGTACAGGGCCATCACCCGGCCGACCTGCCGGGGGCCGCCCTGGCCGAGGTACTCCGCGACGTCGCCGTAGGTCATCACCCGGCCGGGTGGAATCCGCTCGGCCAGGTCGAGCACGAGTTCGGCGAAGGGCGTCAGCTCGCCGGGGCCGTCGTCGTCGGGGGCGTCCGTCACCTGCGGCATTCTTCCGCATCCGGCCGGCCGGCCGCCCCGGGGCGGCGGATCCGCCGCGCCCGATCCGGCCCCTGTCCAGCACGGGGCGCCGAGGCATGCCACCATCTTCGGGGCGGTGAGTGGTGATACGAGGACAAGACCAGATGACCGGGACGGCTGACGTGGGTGTGGACGAGGGCTCCGACGAGTCCTCCGACGGCATGCCCGCAGGTGGCGGCGACGCCACCGCCGAAGCACCACCGGAAGTCTCCCTGATCAAGGACCCGACGATCAAGAGCCCGCAGCCGGCCGGCCCCGCGACCGGGGCCCCCGCCGTCGTACCCGCCCAGCCGTCCGCCCCCGAGGCGGCCCCCGAGCCCGCCGCGACCGCGGCCGGCCCTCCCGGCGGGGCCGACGCCCCCGGGCCGCGCCCCGGGAGCGACCCGCTGGACGACACCCCGCACCTGGACGTCGACGAGCCGCTGCTCGCCGCCCGCGCGCACCGGCCCTCCGACCTCATCCGCTTCCTGGCCGGCGTCTTCGGCATCGTCGCGGTCTTCGTGCTCGCCGGGGTGGCGACCTCGACCACCACCGGCATCGAGATCGACATCGCCGAGAACGCGCCCCGCTTCTCCCCGGTGCTCTCCACCATCACCGGCCTGGTCTCCAACGTCGCGGTGCTGGCCGTCCCGCTCGCCTTCGCCGTCGAGCGGCTGATCAAACGCGACGGCCTGCGGGTCGCCGACGGCGTGCTCGCCTCGGTGCTGGCCTACGGCGTCTCGCTGGGCATCGACTGGTGGGTCGCCGAGGGCGCCTCCGACCACATCCGCGACGCCCTGACCCGCTTCCCGCTGGACTCCGTCGGCACCCTCACCGACCCGGTGCACGGCTACCTCGCCCCGGTGATCGCCTACATGACGGCGGTCGGCATGTCGAGCAGACCCCGGTGGCGGGTCGCCCTGTGGGTGGTGGTCGTCTTCAGCGGCATCACCGAACTGCTCGGCGGCTACACCACCCCGCTGTCCCTGCTGCTCACCGTGCTGATCGGCTGGTCGGTCGCCTACGGCACCCTCTACGCGATCGGCTCGCCGAACATCCGGCCCACCGGCCAGCATCTGATGATCGGCCTGCGCAAGGTCGGCTTCACCCCGGCCAGCGCCCACCGCGCCCCCGACGCCCCCGGCGGCACCCGCCGCTACCTGGTCGCCCAGCAGGGCGGGCCGCCGCTGGACGTCCACATCGTCGACCGCGAGCAGCAGGCCTCCGGCTTCTTCTACCGGGCCTGGCGCCGGCTGCGGCTGCGCTCGGTGGCCGTGCGGCGCAGCCCGCAGTCGCTGCGCCAGGCGCTGGAGCAGGAGGCGCTGATCGCCTACGCGGCCGCCGCCTCCGGCGCCCGCGCCCCGCAGCTGGTCGCCACCTCCGAGCTGGGCCCGGACGCCGCGATCCTGGTCTACGAGAACGTCGAGGGCCGCACCCTGGACGACCTCGCCGACGAGGAGATCACCGACCGGGTGATGGCCTCGCTGTGGGAGTCGGTCGCCGCCCTGCACGAGCGCCGGATCGCCCACCGCCGGCTCACCGGCGAGTCGCTGCTGGTCGTCGACGAGAAGACGGCCTGCCTGGTCAACCTCTCCGGCGGCGACATCGCCGCCACCGACCTCACCCTGCGCATCGACGTCGCCCAGCTGCTCACCACCTTCGCGCTGCGGATCGGCCCCGAGCGGACGGTCGCCACCGCCAACGCGGTGCTCGGCGCCGAGCGGGTCGCCCAGTCGCTGCCGCTGCTGCAGCCGGTCGGCATGAGCCGCTCGACCCGCGTCGACCTGAAGAAGGTCACCAAGGAGCGCAAGGCCGCCGCCCAGGCCAGGGCGCTGGAGCAGGTCGCCGCCGGGGAACGCACCCAGCAGCAGGCCGAGGAGGACATCGCCGTCGCCGGCGAGGACCTGCTCAGCCGGATCCGCGCGCAGATCCTGCAGATCGCGCCCGAGGCGCCGATGGAGCCGGCCAAGCTGGAGCGGCTCAAGCCGAAGAGCCTGATCATGGTGGTCGCGCTCACCTTCGCCGCCTACCTGACGCTGACCACCGTCAAGCCGGCGCAGCTCAAGCTCTCCCAGATGAACTGGGCCTGGGCGGCGGTGGCGCTGGCCGCGGCCGCCTTCTCCTACGTCGCCGCGTCGATGAGCCTGACCGGCTTCGTCCCGGAGAAGCTGCCGTTCCGCCGCACCGTGGCCGCCCAGGTCGCCGGGTCGTTCGTGAAGCTGGTCGCCCCGGCCGCGATCGGCGGCATCGCACTGAACACCCGCTACCTGCAGAAGGCGGGCATCCGCTCCGGCCAGGCGGTCGCCTCGGTCGGCGCCTCCCAGCTGGCGGGCCTGGCCGGGCACCTGCTGCTGCTGTTCAGCTTCGGCCTCATCACCGGCAGCCAGACCAACGGCGACCTCTCCGCCTCCCGGGCGGTGATCATCGGCGTGCTGAGCGCCGCCGTGCTGGCCCTGGTGGTCGCGGCGGTCGCCCCGCTGCGGCGGTTCGTGCTGAACCGGCTGCGCTCGCTGTTCTTCGGCGTGGTGCCCCGGATGCTCGACCTGATGCAGACGCCCAGCAAGCTGATCACCGGCTTCGGCGGCATCCTGCTGCTGACGCTCTCCTTCACCGCCTGCCTGGACGCCTCGGTGCAGGCCTTCGGCGGCTCGATCTCCTTCTCGGCGGTCGCCGTGGTCTTCCTGACCGCCAACGCGGCCGGCTCCGCGATCCCCACCCCCGGCGGCATCGGCCCGGTCGAGGTCGCGCTGATCGGCGCGCTCACCGTCGCCGACGTGCCGCCGGCCGTCGCCACCCCGGCGGTCTTCCTCTACCGGGCGCTCACCTTCTGGCTGCCGGTGCTGCCCGGCTGGATCTCCTACAACGTGCTCCAGCGCAAGGGCGCGCTCTAGCGGCGTCCGCGGACACGCGAGAGGGCCCGCCGGAGCGGGCCCTCTCGCGTGGTCGGACGGTGCGGATCAGTACACCGGCTTGTGCGGCTCGATCTGGTTGACCCAGCCGAGCACGCCGCCGCCCAGGTGGACGGCGTTGGCGAAGCCGGCCGACTTCACCACGGCCAGCACCTCGGCCGAGCGGACGCCCGACTTGCAGTGCAGCACGATCTTGCGGTCCTGCGGCAGCTGCTCCAGCGCGTTGCCCATCAGGAACTCGTTCTTCGGGATCAGCACGGCGCCGGGGATGTTGACGATCTCGTACTCGCCGGGCTCGCGGACGTCGATGAGGAAGATGTCCTCCTCCTCGTCCTGCCACTGCTTGAGCTGCTTGGAGGTGATCGTCGAACCGGCGGCCGCGGCCTGCGCCTCCTCCGACACGACGCCGCAGAAGGCCTCGTAGTCGATCAGCTCGGTGACGGTCGGGTTCTCGCCGCAGACCGCGCAGTTCGGGTCCTTGCGGACCTTCACCTGGCGGTAGTTCATCTCCAGGGCGTCGTAGATCATCAGCCGGCCGACCAGCGGGTCGCCGACCCCGGCCAGCAGCTTGATCGCCTCGGTGACCTGGATCGAGCCGATCGAGGCGCACAGCACGCCCAGCACGCCGCCCTCGGCGCAGGACGGGACCATGCCCGGCGGCGGCGCCTCCGGGTAGAGGCAGCGGTAGCAGGGGCCGTGCTCGGCCCAGAAGACGCTCGCCTGGCCGTCGAAGCGGTAGATCGAACCCCACACGTACGGCTTGCCGAGCAGCACCGCGGCGTCGTTCACCAGGTAGCGGGTGGCGAAGTTGTCGGTGCCGTCCACGATCAGGTCGTAGCCGGAGAAGATCTCCAGGACGTTGGAGTTGTCGAGTCGCTCCTCGTGCAGGATCACGTCGACGTAGGGGTTGATCTCCTTGACGGAGTCCCGCGCCGACTCGCCCTTCGAGCGGCCGATGTCCGACTGGCCGTGGATGATCTGGCGCTGCAGGTTCGACTCGTCGACCACGTCGAACTCGACGATGCCGAGCGTGCCCACACCGGCCGCCGCGAGGTACATCAGCGCGGGCGAGCCCAGTCCGCCGGCGCCGACGCAGAGCACCTTGGCGTTCTTCAGCCGCTTCTGCCCGGCCATGCCCACGTCGGGGATGATCAGGTGGCGGGAGTACCTGCGGACCTCGTCAACGGTGAGCTCGTCGGCCGGCTCGACCAGGGGTGGCAGCGACACGGGGACTCCGATGGTCGTCGGTTCAGGTGGCCAGGGCCAACCTCTAGGGGCTTGTTGCTCCGCCACCGCAGTGGCTCTGCTACGCCAACAGTGTCACGCCGCCCCGGTATTCCGAGACAGCTCGTCCGATGGGCGAGACGGCCCGAGCCGGATGGTGGGACCACGCAACAGGCCCCGGACGGGCCCCCTCCGGGGCGTCCGGGGCCTGTCGGAGGCCTCCTCGGGAGCTGCCGCCGGGGTGTCAGACCCGGCAGGCCGTCTCCAGCCAGACGTCCCCCAGCGACTCCTCCAGCGGCACCTGCGTCCGCCAGCCGAGACGGTCCCGGGCGGTGCGCACGTCCGCCTGCCGCCACGGCACCGGCTCGCCCGGGGCGGCCCGGCCCTCCCCCGGCCGGGGCTCCGCCGGACGGTGCCCCGGCAGGTGGTGCGCGGGCACGTGCCCCGGCACGTGCTCGACCGGCCCGCCGGCCTGCGCGGGCAGCACGACCTGCCGGTTCTCCTCCACCACGGCCCCCTCGAAGCCGGACGCCCGGACCAGCAGCTGGGCCGCCTCACGGGCCCGGACGGCGTGCCCGCTGCCGATGTTGATCACCCCCGTCGCGGCCGACACCGCGGCCGCCTGGATCGCCCGCGCGACGTCCCGGACGTCCACGAAATCCCGGTATCCGGACAGGTCCGGCATCCGCACCTGGGACTCCTCGCGCTCCAGCGCCCGCCGCAGGCCCTCCGCCAGCCGCCCGAACAGCGAGGCGGTCGGCGCCCCCGGCCCCACCACGTCGAACACCCGCAGCACCGCCGCGTCCAGCCCCGAGGCCAGCACCAGCTCCGTACCGGCCAGCTTCGACACCCCGTACGGGCCCACCGGGCGGGGCTCGGCACTCTCCGACACCGGGACCCCGCCCGGCACCGGCCCGTACTCGGCCGCCGAGCCCACGTGCACCAGCCGGGCCGGCTCCCGGCTGCGCCGGATCCCCTCGCAGACCGTCGCCACGGCGAGCGTGTTGGCCCGGATCAGGGTGCGCGAGCTGCCGTAGGTGGCGCCCGCGCAGTTGATCACCACCTGCGGCGCGACCGCGTCCAGGAAGCGGGCCAGCGCGCCCGGACTGCCGGTGGTGAGGTCGAAACGGATGTCGGCGGAGTCACGCCGGCCGAGCACCGTCACCTGCAACTCCGGATCCACGAGCAGGCGATCGGTGACCCGACGGCCGATGAAGCCGTCGGCGCCCAGCAGCAGCACCCTCATCGGGGGCGTCCTTCCACGAAGCCGGGCCGGGGATCGGCCTGGCGGTCCGAGTGAACAACGGGAACAGCGGGAACCGCGGGAACCGCGGGAACAGCAGGAACCGCGGGAACCACGGGAAGACGAACGGGATCACGGCCGGGGGCCCGGACGACCGGTGCGCCTCGGGCCGGCCCAGCACCGGCCAGGCGAACGCCAGCAGCGCCAGCACCACCGCGCCGCCCGCGAGCGGACCGGTGAACGGCCCCGCGAACGGTGCGGGCGGCGCCGCCGAGGCCGCCGCCCCGGCCAGCGCGCCCAGCGCGGCCGCCCCCGGCCGGCCGCAGCGGGCCAGCAGCGCGGACAGCACCAGCAGCAGGCCGAGCACCCCCTGCGCCGCCCACTGCGCGGGCCCGGCACGCTCGGCCGCCAGGTGCAGCAGCCCGCCGCCGTGGCCCGGCCCCGGGAGCGGCGCGAGGGCGGACAGCACCGTGAGCGCCGCGAAGCTCAGCGCGGCCAGGACCGCCAGGTGCAGCGCCAGCGCCACCGGCAGCACCGGCCGCATCCGGGAGCGGAACCCGGCCAGCGTCTCCGCCGTCGCCAGGTGTCCCCGCCCGGCCCGGCGGAACCACCGGGCCGCCCACTCGGCCGACCCGGCCGACAGCGCCGCCGCCAACACCAGCGCCGCCGTCACCCGCCGCTCCCCCGGCCCGCCGGCCGCCACCGCCGGCGGCGCCAGCAGCAGCGCCGCCACCCCCGCCCGGTGCGCCGCCGCACCCCACCCGCGCCGCCGCCCGGCCCCCACCGGAACCAGGGTCAGCGGGACGGCCGCCGCCGCCAGGACCGGTCGGCTCCCGCCGAGGGCGACCGCCACCGCACACGGCAGCACCGCCGCCACCGCCGTCCGGAGCGCCGCGGCGCACCGCCTCGGCCAGCTCTCGACCGGCCCGGCCGGCTCCTCGGCGGGCGGACGGCGCGGCACCCGGGCGTACAGCTCCTCGGCCAGCGAGAACAGATCGGCGTGGCGGCAGCGGGCGGCGGCGGCCGCGCCCAGCCCGGCCTCCTCCAGCCCGGCGGCGATCTCCAGGGGATCCACCGCCCTTTCGCAGAGCACCCGGTGCTCGGCCATCACGACCCGCACCGGGTCCCCCGGCACCTCCCCCGCCATCAGACCGCCTCCGCGAGCACCCCGGCCCGCCCGGCCGGGGGGCCGCCGGCCGGCACCCCGTCGGCGGCCGAGCCGACGGCGTCCACCCCGGCGACGCCGGACGACCGCCCGGCACCGGAACCACCCGCCGGCCCCTCCGGCGCACCCGCGTCGGCCCACCCCTCGCGGGGGGCCCCGTCCACCGGCGCGCGGTCACCACCCGGCGCACCTGCCGTCGGGGCGACGACACCCGACAGCGGGCAGAACCGCGACGCACCATCCCGACCCACGACATCCGCCCCCGCAAAACCCGCCCGCGACCCAGCACCGGAACCACCCGGCGCACCCGCCCGCGCGGCCGTCGCCACGGCGGCCTCGGACCGGCCAACCGCCGACCCCCCACCGGACGGCGGCCGGTCCGCGACGTACCGGGCGCCGCCGACCTCTGCCACGTCGTCGTCGGCGGCGGCCCGGCCGCGCCGCTCGCACCGGTCGCCGGGCACGGGCCGCACCTGTGCGAGCAGGACCTCCGTCACGGCGGGGCCGGCCACCGCCGGCCGGTCCGGGCCCTGCTGCTCGGCCACGTCCGGGCGCTCACCGAGGAGACCTGCCGGCGGGCCACCGGCCTCCGGGGCGGCGGCATCCGCCGCACCGGCCGTCGACATCCGGGGCCGCGCCGCGCCGCCCCGGCCGGCGACATCGGCCGGGGCGGCGCCCGCCCGCACGGCTATCGCCTCGGCGCCCGCCGCCACGGCGGCCTCCGCCGCACCGGACAGCGCCCGGGGCTGCGGCCCCCCGACCGGCCCCCGCGGCCCCGGGGCGTCCGGCCCACCCGCGTCCACCACGGCCGACGGCCGCGGGGCACCGCGATCAGCGAGCCAGTACCCGGCAGGGCGAGCGCCGGGAACACCAGCCGGGAAAGCCCGCAACCCCGGCGCCACGGCATCCAGCACCCCGCCTTCCGGCCCACCCGCCTCCACCACACCCGACGGCCGCAGCGCACCACGATCAGCGAGCCAGTACTCGGCAGGGCGGGCGAAGGGGCGGGCGCCGGGGGCGGTGGCCGGGAAGGCGGGCCAGTGGGAGACGAGGTCCAGGTAGATCTCCCGGAAGGCCCCGATCACCGGATCGACGCCGAAGCGTTCCTGCGCCCGCAGGCGGCCGGCCAGCCCGAGCCGGGCCCTGCGCTCCTCGTCGCGCAGCAGGGCGAGGCAGGCACTGGCCAGGGCCCGCGGGTCGCGGGGCGGGACGAGCAGCCCGGTCGGGCCGACCACCTCACGGGTCACCCCGACGTCGGTGGCGACCACCGCCCGGCCGCTCAGCATCGCGTCGGTGAGCAGCCGGGGGCGGTGCCGGGAGGGCGCGGTGAAGACGGCGACGCTGCCGGCCGCCCAGGCCTCGGCGGCCGGGCGGGACCGGTCCGCGTACCCGACCGACGGCGCCACCCCGAGCCGCGCGGCGACCTCGCCGCAGTGCGCCCGGTAGCCGGGCACGGTCTCCTCGCCGTGGACGACCAGCCGCGCGGCGGGCAGCTCGGCGCGGACCCGGGCGAAGGCCTGGAGGAGGGGCCCGGGATCGCGGTCCGGTTCCAGGGGGCCGGCCCAGACCAGGGTGGGCGCGGCCGGTTCGGGGCCGGCGGCGGGGCGGTCGACCGCCGGGGTGCCCTCGTGGACCACCCGGATGCGTGCCGGGTCGGCCCCGCAGCGCAGCTGCCACCCCTGGTCGTGGGCGCTGCCCGGGGTGAGTGCCGCGGCCTGCCGGTAGGTCTCCTCGGTGAGCGCCCGGACGTGGCCGAGCAGCAGGGCCCGGACCGGCCACCGGTGACCGGCCCCGCCGTGACGGAGGTACTGCTCGCGCAGGTGCGGCCCGTGTTCGGTGACCACGAACGGGACGCCGTGCAGGTGCTTGGCGACCAGCGCGGGCAGTGCGGCCGGGCCGCCGCCGACGACGTGGCAGAGGTCGGCGGCGCCGAGGCCGCCGGGGTCGGTGCCGTACCAGGGCGCGGAGAGCGGGCGCAGGCACTGTTCGAGGAGGTCGGCGGCGGCCAGCACGTCGCGCACCAGCGGCCGGCCGGCGGGGGTGGCGGCGCCGGCCGAGCGCCAGACCCGTTCGAGGATGCGCCGGGCGTGGGCGGAGGCCAGGAAGGCGGGCAGCGCGCGGTCCGCGCGGGCGAGGTCGGCGAGCCGGTACAGGCCGGGGCCGAAGGCGGCGCGTTCACCGGGGATCAGCAGGGCGCGGACGAACTGCTCGTGGGCGGCGGCGTACCGGCGGCGGCGCGGCCCGCCCGGGACCCGGCCGGCCGGAGCGGGTTCCCCGGTGAGGACGTACCGCTCGAAGTCGTGCTCGCGCAGGCCGTCCACCAGCCGGTCGCACCAGTCACCGGTGCCACCGGCGGCGTGCGGACGCACACCCTCGGTGAGCAGTGCCACGCGCACGGGGGACCTCCAGAGCAGAGCGGTTCGACGGACGGCCGGGCGGACCTGGCGGGCCGAGCGGGCGGTGCGCGCTCGGCGGCGGCGGCCCGGGGCGGGGGGAGGCGTTCCGCCGGAGGCACCGCGGCCGGGCCCGCGGCCGCCACCGGCCGCCGGCGTCCCTCGCGGCCGCCCTCCGGCTTCGCCGGCGGGCGCGGTTCCCCCCACACCTGTTCGGTCCGACAGCAGAAAGGTAGGTCCGGCCCGGGGCAATCCATCGGTCACATGCCTGGCTGCCACCTGAACGAGTGAACCGGAGTGACCTCGTCCCGATGGCCGCGTTAACGGCCGCCGCTCACGGGGTGTCCGTCGAACCCCCGCGCCGGCGGCGCCGGGGTCAGGCCCGCCCGAGCAGTTCGCGCACCGCGCGGGCCACGGCGTCGGGGTGCTCCATCATGGCGACGTGCCCGGATTCCGGGAGCACCAGCAGCCGGGAGTCGGCGAAGGCGGCGCAGGCCCGGCGGGCGGAGCGGTAGGCGACGAGCTTGTCGCGCAGCCCGTAGACCAGCAGGACGGGGGCCTTCACCCGGGCGGCCTGCCGCCAGAGCGCCTGGTCGCCGCGTTCGGTGTAGGCGGAGACGATGCCGCGCGCCGAGCCGGCCAGTGCCGGCATCGCGTGGGGCAGCCCGACGCGCCGCCGGTACTGGGCGAGCGCCTCGGCACGGGCGGCCGCGGAGAGGCGGCCGGGGTCGCCGTAGACGAGCCGCAGCAGGTCGTCGGTGACCTGCTCGGGGCCGCGCCGGCCGGCGGGCAGCCGGCGCAGCAGCGCGGGCAGGCCGGGGACGGCGAGCAGTCCGGTGGACCAGGCGGTGCGCTGCGGGGGCAGTTCGGGCAGGGCGGGCGAGACCAGGGTGAGGCTGCGGACGAGGTCGGGGCGCAGCGCGGCGAGGCGGACGGCGACGGCCCCGCCGAGCGAGTTGCCGAAGAGGTGGACGGGGCCGCGGCCGGTGGCCTCCAGGTAGCCGATGACGGCGCGCACGTGCCCGGAGAGGCCGAGGTTGCCGTCGGCGGGCGGGGCGGAGTCGCCGAAGCCGGGGAGGTCGAGGGCCTCGCCGTCGAGCTGCCCGGCGAGCCGGGCCATCAGCTCCGTCCAGTTGGCGGCCGAGCCGCCGAGCCCGTGCACGAACAGCGCCGCTTCCCGTCCGCCGCCCGGGGCGGGGTCCCCGGCGGGCCGGTGCACGGCCAGGGCCGTGCCGGCGACCTCGACGGTGCGCAGCGGTGCCAGGGCGGCCGGTTCCGGGAGTATCTGCTGCTCAGCGCTGTCCATGGGGGACGATGGTAGTGAGCCGCTGCCGCCGCGGCCCAGGGGCGGCACGGCGCCGCGGGGTTCCCCTTTGACCGGTGCGCAGCACTGCCGACGGCCGTGGTGGGCGCCGTATTGTGGGCACCTGACAAGGGGGGCCGCCGGTTTTATCGCGCCCGGCAAGCGCGAACGCGGTTACCCGAAAGTAGAATCGGTCGTCTTGCCGACCCCGTACGAACCCGTGAAATGAGGAGCGCCGTGACGGCCATCCAGGAGGCGCAGGAGCGCCCGCGCGGTGCCCGCCTGCCGCGAAGCGCCCGCCGTGAACAACTGCTCGGTGCCGCCCAGGAGGTGTTCGTCGCGCAGGGTTACCACGCGGCCGCCATGGACGACATCGCCGACCGTGCCGGGGTGAGCAAGCCGGTCCTCTACCAGCACTTCCCCGGGAAGCTGGAGCTCTACCTGGCGCTGCTGGACAAGCACTGCGACGCCCTGGTCGACTCCACCCGGGAGGCGCTGGAGACGACGACCGACAACAAGCTGCGGGTGGCCGCGACGATGGAGGCGTACTTCAACTACGTCTCCAGCGAGTCGGGCGCCTTCCGGCTGGTCTTCGAGTCGGACCTGACCAACGAGCCGGCCGTGCGGGAGCGGGTCGAGCGGGCCGCCGAGGCCAGTGCGACGCTGGTCAGCAAGGTGATCCAGGAGGACACCGACCTGCCGGAGGCGGAGTCCAAGCTGCTGGCCGCGGGTGTCTGCGGCCTGGCGCAGATCACCGCCCGGTACTGGCTGTCGCAGGGTCTGGAGATCCCCCGCGACGAGGCGGTCCGGCTGGTCGCCAGCCTGGCGTGGCGCGGGCTCAAGGGCTTCCCGATGCACCCGAGCACCGACGCCCCGTAGGCCCCCGCCGCCGGCCGGTGACCCGTGGATCTTCGCCGGGGTGCCGATCCGGTGCTCTAAGGTGAAGCCGTACGGCGCGGTCGCCGGGCCCGCTTGTCCCAGGCGGTGCGGTGACCGCGCGTGGATGGCTGCAACCCGGAGGGACGGAAGCCGTGGAGGTCAAGATCGGCGTGCAGAACGCGCCCCGCGAGATCGTGATCGAGAGCTCGCAGACTGCCGATGAGGTCCAGAACGCGGTCGCGAAGGCGCTGGAGGGCACCGAGAAGCTCTTCTCCCTGAGCGACGAGCACGGCCGTCGCATCATCGTCCCGGCCGACCGCCTGGCGTACGTGGAGATCGGCGAGCCCGCCGCGCGCAAGGTCGGCTTCGGCACGCTCTGAGCCACGGGCCTCGCCCGGTGCCCCGTCCCCTCGGCCGAGGGGACGGGGCACCGTCGTTCCCGGGGGCGGGTGGGGCGGGGTGTACGGCCGGGGCGGCGGGGGTACGGCGACAGTGCGACCGGCCGCGCCGGGCGCCCGTACCCCGGGGAGGCATCCTTGCTGGTCGAGACGTTCGCCTTCGCGCTCGTCGGCGTGGTCGTCGGCGCCGCCGCGCTGCTGTCCTGGCCCGCCCACTTCCGGGACGCGCGGGCGCTGGTGCCGGCCACGGCCCTGGTCTCGGCGCTGCTCGCCGGGGTGATCGCGCACTTCGCCCTGGACGGCCGGTACCCGGCGGCGAGCATCGCCGTCTCGGCGGTCGCCTCGGCCCTGCTCACCTCGGTGCTGGCCCGGCCCGACCTGGCCGCCGGACGGGCGCCGGCGCACCGCCACCGCCCGTCCCGGGCGGGCGCCCACCGGACGGGCACGCACCGGCGCCACCGGCACGCCTGAGCGGCCCGCCGGGGGCGGCCGCCGGGGACCGGGAGCCGGGTCAGGAGGCCAGGCCGAGCGCCGCCATCCGCCGGGTGTGCGCCTCGGTGATCCGGTTGAACATCTTGCCGACCTCGACCAGGTCGAAGCCCTGCACCCGGACGCCGCCGACCAGCAGGTTGGACAGCGCGTCGCGCTCGGCGACCACCCGCTGCGCCTGGCTGAGCGCCTCGCCCATCAGCCGCCGGCCCCACAGGGCGAGCCGGCCGCCGGCCCGCGGGTCGGCCTCGATGGCCCGGCGGACCTTGTCGACGGCGAACTGCGCGTGCCCGGTGTCGGACATGACGCCGAGGACCAGGTCACGGGTGTCGTCGTCGAGCCGGACGGCCACCTCGCGGTAGAAGTCGGTCGCGATGGCGTCGCCGACGTAGGCCTTGACCAGGCCCTCCAGCCAGTCCGAGGGCGCGGTCATCCGGTGGAAGAGCTCCAGCGGCTCGACGAACGGCCGCATCGCCTCCTGCGGGTCGGCGCCGATCTCGGCGAGCCGGTCGTGCAGCCGCTGGTAGTGCTGGAACTCGGCGCTGGCCATCCGGGCCAGCGCCGCCTTGTCGGCCAGGTCGGGAGCGAGCTTGGCGTCCTCGGCGAGCCGCTCGAAGGCGCTCAGCTCGCCGTACGCGAGGGCGCCGAGCAGGTCCAGTACGGCGGCCCGGTAGCCCGGATCGGCCGAGCAGGCGGCCCAGTCGCCGATCGAGCCGGCCGCCACGTCGTCCTGCGTCTCACCACGGTTCTCCATGACCCGCCACCTTAGTGCCGGTCCGTCCCGGGACACCTCTTCCACCCCTCCGACCTGCGATGTCGTCCGCGTCACGTGTTCGAGTCGTCGGGTGACTGTATGGTGGTACGGAGGCCCGTCGTGCTCGCACGGTGTCACCGCCGTCTCGGTGTGCCGGGCAAGCCCGCTCCGCAGCGACTCCGTCCCCGAAGGACGTGCCGCGCGGAAGCCGGGTACTCAACGTACGCGGATGCCCGGTCGGAGAGCCGATCGGCTCCGACCAGGGCTTGGACTTCAAGCCTTGGCACCGCATCAGTGGCCGAGCGAGGGCCGCCGAGACCGCGCCAGCCGGCGCAGGTCCCGCGCAGGTCCCTCACGGGAATCCTCCCCGACGCCGCCGGCGACGCGCCCCCTTGACCGGGCCGCGCGCACCGGCCGGCCGCAGGGACCGGCGCGGTTGTGCGTCCGCGCAGCTGTATTCGGGGCCGTCCAGGCCCGTACGCAGCCGCGCGGCTGCCCGCCCGCCGCTCGCTCTCGGCCCCTCCACACGGAAGAGGCAGCACCCTGTCCACCACCGCTGAACCCACGAAGACGACCTTCCGGGACCTGGGGATCCTCCCGGAGACCGCCGAGGCCCTGGAGTCCGTCGGCATCGTCCATCCCTTCCCGATCCAGGAGATGACCCTGCCGGTCGCGCTGACCGGCCACGACGTCATCGGCCAGGCCAAGACCGGCACCGGCAAGACCCTCGGCTTCGGCCTCCCGCTGATCGAGCGGGTCGTCGTGCGGGCCGACGTCGACGCCGGGCGCGCGCAGGAGGAGGACCTCTCCGACTGCCCGCAGGCGCTCATCGTCGTGCCGACCCGCGAGCTGTGCACCCAGGTCACCAACGACCTGCAGACCGCCGGCAAGGTCCGCGACGTGCGCGTGCTCGCCGTCTACGGCGGCCGGGCCTACGAGCCGCAGGTCGAGGCACTGAAGAAGGGCGTCGACATCGTCGTCGGCACCCCCGGCCGTCTGCTCGACCTGGCCGGCCAGAAGAAGCTGAACCTCTCCAAGGTCCGCTCGCTGGTCCTGGACGAGGCCGACGAGATGCTCGACCTCGGCTTCCTGCCGGACGTCGAGAAGATCATCACCATGCTGCCGGCCAAGCGGCAGACCCTGCTGTTCTCGGCGACCATGCCGGGCCAGGTCATCAGCCTCGCCCGCCGGTACATGAGCCAGCCGACGCACATCCGCGCCGCCGCGCCGGACGACACCGGCACCACCGTCGCCAACATCGAGCAGCACATCTTCCGCGCCCACTCGCTGGACAAGGTGGAGATGGTCTCGCGCATCCTCCAGGCCGAGGGCCGCGGGCTGGCGATGATCTTCTGCCGCACCAAGCGGACCGCCGCCGACGTCGCCGACCAGCTGACCCAGCGCGGCTTCGCGGCCGGCGCGGTGCACGGCGACCTCGGCCAGGGCGCCCGTGAGCAGGCGCTGCGGGCGTTCCGCAACGGCAAGGTCGACGTGCTGGTCTGCACCGACGTCGCGGCCCGCGGCATCGACGTCGAGGGCGTCACGCACGTGATCAACTACCAGTGCCCCGAGGACGAGAAGACCTACCTGCACCGGATCGGCCGCACCGGCCGGGCCGGCGCCTCGGGCACCGCCGTCACCCTGGTCGACTGGGACGACATCCCGCGCTGGCAGCTGATCAACAAGGCGCTGGACCTGCCGTTCAACGAGCCGGAGGAGACCTACTCCACCTCGCCGCACCTGTACGAGCTGCTGAAGATCGCGCCGGGGACCAAGGGGATCCTGCCGCGCTCGGAGCGGACCCGTGCCGGGCTCGGCGCGGAGGAGGTCGAGGACCTCGGCGAGACCGGCGGGCGCGGTTCGCGCTCCGGTGGCCGCGGGCGCGGCGGGGGGGGCGGCTCCGCCCGCCCCGCGGCCGCCGAGCCGGCCGCGGCCGAGGAGAAGCCGGCCCGCAAGCCCCGTGAGCGCCGGCGCACCCGCCGGGGTGCCTCCCTCGACGGGGTCGTGGACGCCGTCGAGGGGGCGCCCGTCGCGCCCGTCGCGCCGCAGGCTCCGGCCGGCACCGCCGTCGAGGGCGCCGAGGGCGAGTCGGCGCCGCGCCGCCGCCGTCGCCGCTCGCGCGGTTCGGCGTCGGGCGAGGGCGCGGCCGCCGAGGCCGTCGCCACCGCCGTCGCGGAGGCCGCCGTCGTCGAGCCGGCCGCCGCCGAGGCCCCGGCCGAGGAGAAGCCGAAGCGCACCCGCACCCGTTCGCGGGCGAAGGCCGAGACCCCGGCCGAGACCGTGACCGCCGCCCCGGCGGAGGCCGCCCCGGCCGCCGCCGAGGCCCCGGCCGCCGAGAAGCCGAAGCGCACCCGCACCCGCACCCGCCGCCCGGCGGCCGCCGCCGAGGCGACCCCGGAGAGCTGATCCGCGTTCCCGCGAAGGGGCGGCCCGGACTCCCGGGCCGCCCCTTCGGCGTTCCCGCGCGACGCCTAAGCTCGGGGCCACCTGCCCGTTCGCGCCGGTCGCCGGAGGTCCGTCCATGAGCACGCCGCCGTTCCTCACCCTCCCGCCCTGTGCCCGTGCGCTGCGGGTGGTGACGGCGCGCGGGGAGTTCGCGGCGCTGCGGGCGGACCCGGCCGGGACGGTGCGCGGCTCGGCGCTGCTGGTGCCCGGCTTCACCGGCAGCAAGGAGGACTTCATCGCGCTGCTGGAGCCGCTCGCCGCGGCCGGCTACCGGGTGACCGCCGTCGACCAGCGCGGGCAGTACGAGACCGGCGGACCGCAGGACCCGGCCGCCTACACGGTGGCCGCGCTGGGCGCGGACGTGCGGGCGCTCACCGCCGCGCTGCGGGCCGAGGACGCCACCGGCCCGCTGCACCTGCTGGGCCACTCCTTCGGCGGCCACGTGGTCCGCGAAGCGGTGCTGGCCGAGGCCGCGGACGGCGCGGAGCTGCCGTGGGCGTCGCTGACGCTGATGTCCACCGGCCCCGGGGCGATCGACCCGGCCGAGGCGGAGCGGACCCGGCTGCTGATCGGCGTCCTGCCCACCATGGGCATGGAGGAGATCTGGCAGGTGATGCAGGAGATGGAGGAGGGCGGCGGGGACCGCGCCCGCCGCCCCTCCCCCGAGGTGGCCGGGTTCCTGCACCGCCGCTGGCTGGCGAACGTGCCGCAGGCGCTGATCACCACCGGCGGCCACCTGGTCGCCGCGCCGGACCGGGCGGACGAGCTGGCCGCCGTGGTCGCCGCCGGCCTCCCCGCCCTGGTGGTCTCCGGGGTGCGGGACTACGCGTGGCCGGTGCCGGAGCAGACCGCGATGGCGCACCGGCTGGGCGCCCGCCGGGTGGTGGTGGACGGCGCCGGGCACTCCCCCAACGCCGAGCGGCCGGCCGCCACCGCCGCGGCCCTGCTGGACCTCTGGGGCTGATCCGCGGGCCCTTCCGGGCCGGCATCGGGCCCCCGCCTCGACGTCTCCCGCCGACTCCTGGTACAAGGGGGGCGACAAAATTCGTTAGTTGCGGTAATATTTGATTCGGTCCTGGAAACATCGTCGACAGTGCCGTCGGCGTTCCGTCGACGCGATCCATCCGAAACCAGGACTTCACGGACGGGCAACGACCCGGTAGCAGCGCCACCGCAGCGTGGTTCACGAGGGGCCACGCGCCACTGGCGAGCAGGGGGGAGCCCTCTTTGCCACGACAACGGACGGTCGACGACTCGACCCGACCGACCCCGACGAGGCTGATCCCGACTCAGCCACGACCGCCCCGCCCGACGGGGCCAGGAAAGGACAGGCCCATGCGCTTCGAGATCCTCCGACTGGACGACGCCCACGGCACCGCCGCCGACCCCCTCATCGCCGACGCGGAGACCGTCCGCGAGCTCGTCCAGGCCGCCGCCCGCACCGGCGAACGCCTGCTCATCCGTCCGTGCCCGACCGTCTGACCGGGCGCGGCCCCCGGGAGCCCGAGCACTCCCCCGCCGCCGACGAGCCCGGCCCGTCCGACCCGGACGTTCCGATACCCGACTGACGCCCCGTCATCGCACCAGCGACAACGGGGCGTCAGCGTGTCCGGGCCCGCACGCCGCCCCGCCCCGGCGTGCGCCGCCCACGTTTGCCGCCGCCCCCCGCTGGACATTTCCCAACAGGAGCCGCCCGCACCGCGCCCACCCCGCGCCGCGCGGGCACCCGCCACCGACAGGTGCCGCCGAACCGCCCTCCGTACGGGTGATCGTCCTTGACGCGGCGGTCCGGAGGGAGGAGCGTTGACGGCTATGAGGGGCGAGCCCAGCTGCCCGAGGTGCGCCGGTCGGGTCCGCGCCCCCGGTCTGTTCTCAGACACGTGGCAGTGCGACCGGCACGGCGCCGTGCACCCGATGCAGCCGGTGCTGCCCCCGAGCGTGGAGGCCCTCGGCGTCGCCGTCGCCCGCTCCCAGGTCCCCGTCTGGATGCCCTGGCCGCTGCCGGTCGGCTGGCTGTACACCGGGATCGCGCACGTCGGCGACGACGTCTCGGGCGCCCGCGCCACCGCCGTCGCCTGCTCCGGGCCGGCGCCGCTGGGCGGTTTCGGCGAACTGGTGCTGGTCGCCGAGGAACTGGGCGTGGGGCTCGGTGCCCGGTACGCGGGCCTGTCCGGGCCCGACCCGGGCGATTCCGTCGGCCTCTACAAGCCCGCCGACGCCAAGCTGATGGCGGCCGGCCGGCCGACGCCGATGTTCCACGTGCCGGACGCGCCGGCGGACCGCGCGGTGTTCGTCGGCGAGGCGCGCGGCCTCTGGCTCTGGGCGGTGGCCTGGCCGGAGCAGTCGGCGCTGGTGATGTACGACGAACTGGTGCTGACCGACCTGCGGGAGGCCGGCGCGGAGCTGGACCTGCTGCCCTGCGGGGCCCTCTCCCCCCGTCTGCTGGGCTGACCCTGCCCCGGGCCCGTCGCACTATCCTGGGCGTCACCCCGCCGGCAGGCCGTGCCGGCGCCAGCGCCGCCCGGCGCCGACCCCCGAGGGAGCACCACCCGTGCGCATCGACCTCCACGCCCACAGCAACGCCTCCGACGGCACGGACAGCCCGGCCGAACTGGTCGCGGCGGCCGTCGGGGCCGGGCTGGACGTGGTGGCGCTGACCGACCACGACACGGTGGCGGGCCACACCGAGGCGGCCGACGCGGTGCACGCGCTGCCGCCCGGCACCCGGCTGACGCTGGTCCCCGGCGCGGAGCTGTCCTGCGTGGTCGACGGCATCTCGATGCACCTGCTCGCCTACCTCTTCGACCCGGCCGAGCCCGCCTTCGCGGCGGAGCGCGAACTGGTGCGCACCGACCGCTTCCGGCGCGGGCGGGCGATCGTCGAGCGCTGCCGCGAACTGGGCGCGGACATCAGCTGGGAGCAGGTGCGGCGGATCGCCGGGGAGGGCTCGGTGGGCCGTCCGCACATCGCCAGCGCGCTGGTGGAGGCGGGCGTGGTGGCCTCGGTGTCGGACGCGTTCACCGCGCAGTGGCTGGCCAACGGCGGGCGGGCGGACGTCCGCAAGCACGAGACCGACCCGGTGACGGCGGTCCGGCTGGTCCGGGACGCCGGCGGGGTGCCGGTCTTCGCCCACCCGGGGGCGGTCAAGCGCGGGCGGACCGTCTCCGACCGGGTCATCGCCGACCTCGCGGCGGCCGGGCTGGCCGCGCTGGAGGTCGACCACGTCGACCACGACGAACCCACCCGGGAGCACCTGCGCGGCCTGGCCGCCGAGTTGGGGCTGCTGACCACCGGGTCCAGCGACTACCACGGCGCCCGCAAGACCGTCCGGCTCGGCGAGAACACCACCGACCCGGCCGTCTACGAGGCACTCGTGGACCAGGCGACCGGTGCCAAGCCGATCGGCGGCTGAACACCACCGGAGGCCGTGTGCCGTGACGGCGGGGACCGTGTCGCCGTGTGTGCCGTGACGCCGAGTCCGTGACGTCAGGACCCCTGACGCCGGGTCAGTCCAGCCGGACGCCCCGGCGCTGCGGGTCGCGCAGGTCGGTGCCGTGCTGGAGCCAGCGCTCCTGGAGGGCCGCCGCGCCGTGCACCCGCTTCCAGCCCGCCTCGTTGGGCGTCATCGGCAGCAGCGGCAGGAAGCGGACCGGGTCGGCCGGCTCGTCCAGCTCCACGTCCTCCACCAGTCCGCCGGGTTCGGCGGCCAGGACGGAGGTGAACGGCGCGCCGTCCCAGAGCGGGGCGCCGAGGTCCAGCGAACCGCCGGGGGCCACCACCAGGCCCTCCACCTGGGGCGCCGCGGCGAAGGTGGCCAGCGACCGGAGCACGCTGTCACGCCCGCCGCGGATCGTCAGGACCAGTTCGGCGCGCGGGCCGCGGACCTGGTCGACCACCGCCGCGGCCGGGTCGGCCATCGGCGCGGCGGACATCCCGAGGGTGGCGTAGCGGACCAGGCCCTCCGCGTCGGGGCCGAAGCGCAGCACCTCGATGCGGTCGGCGCCGAGGAAGGTGACGGCGGCGCGACCGCTCGGCTCGCCGAAGACGGTGAGCAGCCGGGCCTCGACGGCGGCCAGCGCCGCCGCGCGGGAGGGGCCGTGCGGGCTGCCGCCGGAGGGGTCGCCGAAGAGCGGGAAGTCGTGGGCCATGCCGGTGAGCGTAACCCGCGCACCGCGGGCAGTTGGCACGGCCTTTACGTGAACGCGGGCGCGGCAAAGGCGGCTCGGGTGTTAGTGTGAGCGACTGGCTACCGGGGATCCCCGTCCCACGGGGCAGCGGCGCGAAGGAGGTGGTTGCGGTGGATACCAGCCGACCATGCAGTACCGGCAGCTCTACCCGGCCCGATCGCCTTCCCCGTACCCCTCGGCGCGCGGGCTGAAACAGCGGGCCTGAGAGGCCACGGCAAGCGCCGGCCTCCTCCCCAGCACCGCGGACCCCAGCCCTTCCCGTGCGGACGCACGGCGGAGCTCCGGTCCGGCCGGGAGAGCACCCCACCGACGTCCGGCCGTTCCGTTCCCCCGTGCCCCGGCAAGGCACCCAGGGACGGCCGTGGGCGCCGGAGTCCATCGGTGTTCCTCCGCCGTCGCACCGCGGCCGTCCGTCATCACGCCGTCGTGCGGCGGTTCCTGCCCAAGGGAGCCAGCCATGTCGATGATCAACAGCCTGCGCGCAGCCGTCCGCACCAACCGCCGCCGCTCCGCGGCCCTGTTCGATTCCATCCACCCGGGCGAGACCCCGTCGGCGGTGGTGGACTGCGCCGTCTACCAGCACGGCAAGCGGCACGGCGAGACGTGCAGCCCGCGCGAGGCGGCCCGGCTGGTCAAGGCGTCGAAGCAACTGCCGGACGGTGAAGGATCGTTCAGCTGGATCGGGCTGCACGAGCCGACCGAGGCGGAGTTCGAGGGCATCGCCCAGCGCTTCGGGCTGCACCCGCTGGCGGTCGAGGACGCGGTGCACGCGCACCAGCGCCCGAAGGTCGAGCGCTACGACGACGTGCTGTTCGCGGTCTTCAGGACGATCCGGTACGTCGACCACGACCAGCTGACCCCGACCAGCGAGGTGGTCGAGACCGGCGAGCTGATGGTGTTCGCCGGGCGGGACTTCGTCATCACCGTGCGGCACGGCGGGCACAGTTCGCTGAAGGAGCTGCGGCACCGGCTGGAGGCCGACGCGGACGGCTCGGGGCTGCTCGCCAAGGGCCCGTCGGCGGTGCTGCACGCGATCGCCGACCACGTGGTGGACAACTACCTGCTGGTCGCGGACCAGTTGCAGAACGACGTGGACGAGATCGAGTTCGAGGTCTTCTCCAACCGGGGCGGGCGGGGCGCGGACGTCGGGCGGGTCTACCAGCTCAAGCGCGAGGTGCTGGAGTTCAAGCGGGCGGTGGCGCCGCTGCTGCGGCCGATGCAGCAGCTGTCGGAGCCGCTGCAGCGGCTGGTCGACCCGGAGATCCAGAAGTACTTCCGGGACGTCGCCGACCACCTGGCCCGGGTCACCGAGCAGGTGCACGGCTTCGACGAGCTGCTGAACTCGCTGCTCCAGGCCAACCTGGCCCAGGTGTCGGTGGCGCAGAACGAGGACATGCGCAAGATCACCGCCTGGGCGGCGATCTTCGCCGTGCCGACCATGATCACCGGCGTGTACGGGATGAACTTCGAGTACATGCCGGAGCTGCACCACAAGTACGGCTACCCGATGGTGCTCGGCAGCGTGGTGCTGATCTGCGTCGGCATGTACCGGGGCTTCCGCCGCAACGGCTGGCTCTAGGACGGGTCGGGTCCTGCCCCCGGTCCGGCTACCGCCGGTCGGCGCGGGCGACCAGGACCAGGCCGGCCAGGATCAGCACCACCGCCGGGTAGGCGGCGAGCGGCGGCCACTGGCCGAGCCAGAGCGCGGCGATCAGCGCGGCGCCCGGGGTCTCCAGCAGGATCGCGGTCGAGGTCACCGAAGGACCGAGGCTGCGCACCACCCGGTTGCTGAGCGAGTGGCCGAGCAGCTGGGCGGTGACCATCAGCAGCACGATCTGCCACCAGGCCCCGGCGGGCCAGCCGGACAGCGGCGTCCCGGCGGCCAGGCAGACCACCAGCAGCACGACCGCCGTGGTGGCGTAGCAGACCAGCGTGTACGCGGTGGTGCTGACGGTGCGCCGGACCTCGGCGCCGAGCAGCATGTACCCGGCGGCGGCGAGCCCGGCGGCGAGCGCGAGGGCGTCACCGGCCAGGGCGCGGGACGAGAGCGAGAGGTCGACGCCGGTGAGCACCAGGACACCGGCGAAGGCCACCGCGGTGCCGAGCCACACCATCCGGGGCGCCCGCACCCCGAGCAGCCGCATCAGCACGATGGTCCACAGCGGGGTGGTGGTGACCAGGGCGGTCGCGGAGGCCACCGAGGTCATCCGCAGGCTGGGCATCCAGAGCGCGAAGTGGACGGCGAGCAGGGCACCGGCCGCCATGGCCAGCAGCAGCGCGCGGCGGGAGACGGCGCGCAGTTCGGCGCGGTGGCGCAGCAGCGCCCAGGGGCCGAGCACGCCGACCGACATGAGGTTGCGCCAGAAGGCGATGGCCAGGGCGGGCGCGGCGGTGGCGCTGATCAGCGGGGCGGAGAGCGAGATGCCCGCGACGGAGACGGCGAGCAGCAGCAGGTCCGTCCTGGGCAGCGGGTGCACGGGGCCGGCCGGTGCGACGGACGCCGGGGCGGAGGCCGGGGCGGAGGCCGGGGCGGGGCCTGGGGCGGGGGCGGTCGCGGCGGGCGCGGCGGTCTCGGGCCGGGCGGCGGGCACGGCGCTCCTCGGGTCGGCGGTGCGGGGCGGCTCCTACCGTAAGGCCCGTGCGCCGTCCACGGAACTGTCGACCGAACCGCGGACCCTCGCCCGGCCGGCGCAGGCCGTACGCTGTGCGCCATGGACCGTACGCCTGCCGCAGCCGCGACCGCCGACGACTTCCTCGACCGGGCCCTGCTGGAGGAGGCCGCGAAGAAGTCCGGTCTGCTCTGGGTCCGGGCGGACGGCCAGGAGCACGCGCGGGCGCTCTGGCACGCCTGGCACGACGGCGCGGTGGTGGTGGTCGGCGACGGCGCCGAGCAGCCGCTGCACGGGCTGGCCGGCGGCGCGGGCGCGACGGTGACCGTGCGCAGCAAGGACAAGGGCGGCCGGCTCACCGGCTGGCCGGCCCGCGTGGTCGAGCTGGCGCCGGGCGGCGAGGCCTGGCTGGGCGCCGTCGAGGAGCTGAAGGGCAAGCGGCTGAACGCGCCCGACACCGACACCATCGCCGACCGCTGGGCCCGGGAGTGCCGGGTGCTGCGGCTGGAGCCGGCCGGTTCGGCGGGCGCCGAACTCGCCGAGCGGCCCGGCGCGATGCCGCAGGACTCGCACGTCGCGGCCCCGATGCCCACCCCGGCCACCACCCGCCGCCCGGTCCCGGCCGGTCTGCCGAAGCTGCTGCTGAAGCGCCGCAAGGGCTGACGCCCCCTCCCCTCACCCCCGCGACCCCCGGCCCCCCGACCCCGCCGACCGATTCGCCCGGTTTCACCGAGCCCGGGCGGGAATGCCCGAGTAGCCTTGGCCGCGGGGCGTGCCCGCGCGCCCGACCAGGCGTCGAGCGAGGCGAGGGAGTCCAGAAGTCCATGGCAGGGCCAGGCAACCGGGTCTTCATCTCGCACCTGTCCGGCATCGCCGTCTTCGACCCGAACGGCGACCAGGTCGGCCGGGTCCGGGACGTCGTGGTCACCCTGCGCCTCGGCGGCCGCCCGCCCCGGGTGCTCGGCCTGGTGGCGGAGGTGGTCGGCCGGCGCCGGATCTTCCTGCCGATGACCAGGGTGACCAGCCTGGAGTCCGGCCAGGTGATCACCACCGGCGTGATCAACATGCGCCGCTTCGAACAGCGCCCCGCCGAGACGCTCGTCCTCGCCGAACTGCTGGACCGCACCGTCACCTGGACCAAGACCGGCCAGGACGTCACCGTCCTGGACGTCGCGATGACCCAGACCCGGCTGCGCGAGTGGCAGATCGGCAAGGTCTTCGTGCAGGTCGGCCGGGTCGGCCGGCTGCGCAAGGCGCGCGGCGAGACGCTCACCCTGGACTGGCAGGACGTCACCGGCTTCACCCTCCCCGAGGAGAACCAGGGCGCCGCCAACCTGCTCGCCACCTTCGACCAGCTGCGCGCCGCCGACCTCGCCAGCGTGATGCACCACCTGTCCGCCAAGCGCCGCGCCGAGGTCGCCGCCGCGCTCGACGACGAACGGCTCGCCGACGTCCTGGAGGAGCTGCCCGAGGACGACCAGGTCGAGATCATCGGCAAGCTGAAGGACGAACGGGCCGCCGACATCCTGGAGGCGATGGACCCGGACGATGCCGCCGACCTGCTCTCCGAGCTGCCCGGCGACGAGGCGGAGCGGCTGCTCCAGCTGATGGAGCCGGACGAGGCCGAGCCGGTGCGCCGGCTGCTGACCTACGAGGAGAACACCGCCGGCGGCCTGATGACCACCGAGCCGATCGTCCTGGAGCCGGACGCCACGGTGGCCGAGGCGCTGGCCCGGGTGCGGGTCTCCGACCACAAGCCGGCCCTCGCCGCGCAGGTCTTCGTCTGCCGCCCGCCCAACGAGACCCCGACCGGCAAGTACCTGGGCACCGTGCACTTCCAGCGGCTGCTGCGCGAGCCCCCGTACACCCTGGTCGGCTCACTGGTCGACGACGACCTCGACCCGCTGCCGCCGGACACCCCGCTGTCGCTGATCACCAGCTACCTGGCGACCTACAACATGGTCGCCGCGCCGGTCGTCGACGACGCGGACCACCTGGTCGGCGCGGTCACCGTGGACGACGTGCTCGACCACCTGCTGCCGGAGGACTGGCGGGAGGCCGCGCTGCACGGCGGACCCGCCGAGGAGAGCGACGAGAGGGAGGCGGCCGGTGGACGCTGACCGCAAGGGCCGGCGGGACGAGTCCCCGCGCCAGCGGCTCCAGGGCGAGCTGCGGCAACTGCGCCAGCTGCGCGAACTGCGCGCCCGCGAGGGCGCCCGGGACCGCCGCACCGAGGCCCCCGCGACCGGCCCGGCCCCCCGCAGCCGGCTCGACCAGCCGCGCACCGCCCGGCCCGGGCTGATCACCCTGCCGTCCTACGACCCGGAGGCCTTCGGCAAGCTCTCCGAGCGGATCGCCCGCTTCCTCGGCACCGGCCGGTTCATCGTCTGGATGACGGTGGTGATCATCCTCTGGGTCGCCTGGAACACCCTGCTGCCCGACGCCGCCCGGTTCGACGACTACCCCTTCATCTTCCTGACCCTGATGCTCTCCCTCCAGGCCTCCTACGCGGCGCCGCTGATCCTGCTGGCGCAGAACCGGCAGGACAACCGGGACCGCGTCAACATGGAGCAGGACCGGGCCCGCAGCGACCGCAACATCGCCGACACCGAGTACCTGACGCGCGAGGTCGCAGCCCTGCGCCAGGGCCTCGGCGAGGTCGCCACCCGCGACTTCGTCCGCTCCGAACTCCAGGCGCTACTCAAGGAGATCGACGAGCGCCGGGAGGCGCCCGAGATGCTGTGACCCGCAGCACGCTACCGACCGGTTCTGCACCCCGCGCGGCGCCGTACCATCAAGGCATGGCCAACGAGACAGAGGTCGCGACCGGCGCCACGGAGGAGTCCGTGCGCCAGGCGCTGGCGACCGTCAACGACCCGGAGATCAACCGCCCGATCACCGAGATCGGCATGGTGAAATCGGTCGAGATCGGCGAGGGCGGCGCCGTGCGGGTCGCGGTCTACCTGACCGTCTCGGGCTGCCCGATGCGCGACACCATCGTCACCCGGGTCCGCGAGGCCGTCGGCCGCGTCCCCGGCGTGACCGGCGTCGAGGTCGAGCTCGACGTGATGAGCGACGAGCAGCGCAAGGAGCTCTCCCAGCTGCTGCGCGGCGGCGCCCCCGAGCGGGAGATCCCGTTCGCCAAGCCCGGCACGCTGACCCGCGTCTACGCGGTCGCCTCCGGCAAGGGCGGCGTCGGCAAGTCCTCGGTGACCGTCAACCTGGCGGCGGCGATGGCCGCGGACGGCCTGAAGGTCGCCGTGGTGGACGCCGACATCTACGGCCACAGCGTGCCGCGCATGCTCGGCGTCGAGGGCCAGCCCACCCAGGTCCAGGACATGATCATGCCGCCGCAGGCGAACGGCGTGAAGGTCATCTCGATCGGCATGTTCACCCCGGGCAACACCCCGGTGGTCTGGCGCGGCCCGATGCTGCACCGCGCGCTGCAGCAGTTCCTGGCCGACGTGTACTGGGGCGACCTGGACGTCCTGCTGCTGGACCTGCCGCCCGGCACCGGCGACATCGCGATCTCGGTGGCCCAGCTGGTCCCCAACGCCGAGATCCTCATCGTCACCACCCCGCAGATGGCCGCCGCCGAGGTCGCCGAGCGGGCCGGCACCATCGCGGTGCAGACCCACCAGAAGATCGTCGGCGTGATCGAGAACATGTCCGGCATGCCGTGCCCGCACTGCGACGAGATGATCGACGTCTTCGGCACCGGCGGCGGCCAGACCGTCGCGGACGCGCTCACCCGCACCGTCGGCGCCACCGTCCCGGTGCTCGGCTCGATCCCGATCGACGTCCGCCTGCGCGAGGGCGGCGACGACGGCCGCCCGGTCGTCCTGGCCGACCCCGACTCCCCCGCCGGCGCCACCCTGCGCGCCATCGCCGGCAAGCTCGGCGGCCGCCAGCGCGGCCTCTCGGGCCTCTCCCTCGGCCTCACCCCGAAGAACAAGTTCTGACGCGGCACCAGCCGAAGCCCGCAGGGGCCCGCCGGATCTCCTCCGGCGGGCCCCTGCGGGCGTTGCGGGGGCCCTACGGGCGGGTGTAGGCGGTCAGGTCGGGGACGGCGGTGAAGCCGGCGCCGTAGGCGCTGACGCCGCGGCCGTAGGCGCCGAGCAGGACGCCGGGGGCCTCGCCGGCGAGCACCCAGCCGTACTCGGACTCGCGGTAGCGGAACGGCTGCGGCAGGCCGTTCACCGGGAGGCTGAGGGTGGACCAGCCGGGGCCCTCCAGGTCGTCGGCGAGGTCCCAGGCGAGCGTGGACTGCTGGTCCAGCCAGTCCTGGCGCCGCGCGCGGTCCAGCTGGGCCGGCCAGGTGGCGGCGAGCAGGCCGGAGCCCGCCAGCCAGGCGGCGGAGGAGGCGGACGTCGCCTCCAGGGTGCCGGTGTTGTCGGCGCTGCGGCGGCTCTCCCGGCGGGCGACGGTGACGACGACGGCGAACTTCCGCACGTCGCGCGGCTCGAACTGGCGGGCCGGCTCCTCGCCGTGGCCGAGGCTGCCGTAGTCGACGGTGCCGTGGGCGCCGGCCCGCGGGCCGCCGAAGCCGCTCGGCAGCAGGAAGCGGCGGCCGCTCCAGCCCTCGTCCAGGCCGTACCAGCGGAAGTCCGCGGACAGGTACGGCACCAGCGGGTCCGCCGGGCCGGCCTGTCCGCCGACCACGGGTCCGCCGGCCGTGGCCGTCCCGACCGCCTGACTCGTCGCGTCCATCCCCGGGGCCTCCTCAAACGACGTTTGCCTGCCGTGGCGCGCTCCCATCGTGGCGCACCGCGGCGTCCCCGCCGAGCGTCTTCGGCCCGGGCGGGACCGGAAAGTGACAGACGGCACAGCGGGAACAATCAGCACAATAGCGGCGCGTGCGCCGGAGCCCCGCTCAACCGTCGGGTCGGCGCCCTGATTCCTCGCCCCGGAGGCGGGCGGCGGGCTACGTCGCGTCGGGGTCGAACGGGGGGCGCTCGCCGGGGGCGAGCGGGGCGCCGGCCGCGGCGGGGGCCGGGGCGGCGGCGGGCTTGTCGAAGGAGACGCTGCCCGTGCGGCCGGTGCCGTTCACCGGGGCGGCCGGCTTGTCGTCCAGCACCGAGCGGATGTCGAGGGTGTCCCGCATGTCCTTGAGGCCCAGCGGGTCCTCGTCGCCGCCCATCAGCTGCTTGCGCACGAAGGTCTTCGGGTTGAGGTCCTCGAACTCGAAGTCCTTGAACTCCGGACCCAGCTCGCTGCGGATGTCCTCCTTCGCGGTGTCCGCGAAGGACCGGATCTTCCGGATGAAGCCCATGGTGTCCTGGATCAGCTTCGGCAGCTTGTCCGGACCGAAGATCACGATGGCCATGATGACCAGGGTCAGGATCTCCAGTGTGCCCACGTCGCTGAACACCAAAGCTCCCTAAGCTCGCGATCGGATCGGACAAACGCTCCTCACAGCGTAATGGCCGCCGACGGGTCCATGACCCCCGATGTGATGAAGCCGTGGTGAAGACCCGCCGATGATCAGGGCCGCGAGTGCCTCCGGGGGCCTATCTGTTCTCCTGGTGCAGACCGGCGACGCCGGAGCTCGGCGAACGCTCGGGGAGCTCGTACGGCGACGTGCCCCGGGTGACCGCCACCGGGCGCAGCGGCAGGTCCACCGCCGGTACCTGGGCGTTCATCGGGACCATCCCGCCCCGGCCGCCGCCCGCCGGGCTGACCGTGGTGCCGTGCTGGTCGTCCCCCGGGCCGGCGATGTTGCCGACGCCGCCGAGCGTCACCGCGGCGACCGAGAAGGCGCCGGCCGCGGCGAACACGAAGCGCCGCCCACGCGCCGGGGCCTGCCGGACCACCGGGGCGGCCGCGGCCGCCGCCAGCGGCTGGACGGGGGCGTCGGGGCGCGGCGAGCGCCGTCCGATCAGCGGGCGCAGCACCGAGCCGCGGCCGAACGCGCGGGGGTCGACGCCGGGCACCGGAGCGTCGGCGCCGAGCGCGCCCGCGCCGAAGGAGGCCCCGGCGCCGCGGCCGAACGAGCCGCCGTCCAGCCGGCTGCCGCCGAGCGTGCCGGCGGCCGTGACGCCGCCGCCGGGCAGGTCGTCGTCGTCCCGGTGGGAGCGGTCGCCGCGCGGCGGCTGTTCGTCCTCCGGGAGCGCGCCGACGGCCATCAGCCGGGCCATCAGCGCGGAGGACGGGCCGGGCGTGCCGGTGCGGGTCAGCAGGTGCTTGACGGCGCGGCCCTCGTCGGCCTCGGCGAGACACTGCGGACAGGTCGCCAGATGGGCCTGCACGCGGTCGCGCGAGTCGTGGCCGAGTTCGCCGTCGAGGAAGGCGGACAGCCGCTCCCCGAGGTGGTGCTCCTCGGCGGCGGGCTCGACGGCCCGCACGGCGACGGCCCGCAGCGCCGGCTCACCCGCGGGCGCCGGGTGCGGCGCGGCGTCGGCGGCCGGGCCGTCCTGGCCCCGTCGGCCCAGGGTGGGCCAGCCGCCCCGGCGGGCGGCGGTACGGCCGGGCGTCTCCGGGTGGCCCGGCCCCGATCGGCCGGTTCCGCTCACGATCGCCTCCGTCCGCGCCCGCCCGGCGCGACCGCGGCCCCGCCGGCGGCGGCGCCGACCGGCACCGGCTGCTCCTCGGCTCCGCCGCCGCGGCGCTCACGGCCGGGGGCCGAGCCGGGGGCGCGGTGCTTGAGCGCGGCGCGCAGGTGCGAGCGGCCGCGGTGGATGCGGCTGCGGACGGTGCCGAGCTTGACGCCGAGCGTGGCCGCGATCTCCTCGTAGGAGAGGCCCTCGATGTCGCAGAGGACGACGGCGGCACGGAACTCGGGCGCCAGGGTGTCCAGCGCCTGCTGGACGTCGGCGTCGAAGTGGGTGTCGCTGAAGTGCTGGGCCGGGCTGGGCTCGCGGGAGGCGAGGCGCTCGGCCGCGTCCTCGCCGAGCGCGTCGAAGCGGATGCGCTGGCGGCGGCGGACCATGTCCAGGAAGAGGTTGGTGGTGATCCGGTGCAGCCAGCCCTCGAACGTGCCGGGGGTGTAGGTGGACAGCGAGCGGAACACCCGGACGAAGACCTCCTGGGTGAGGTCCTCGGCATCGTGCTGGTTGCCCGTCAGGCGGTAGGCGAGACGGTAGACGCGGGCGCTGTGGGCCTCGACGATCTCCTCCCAGCTGGGCGGAGTCCAGGTCTGCGCGTCGGGGCCCTCGGCGAAGGTCGCGAGGGCGGGGGCCTCGGCGGTGCCGGCGGCGCGCGCCTCGGGCGCGGGGGCCGGCTGGTCCAGGGTGGAGTGCGCAGGCTGGTTCATCACGGGCTTCGGCGTACGGGTCGACGCGGTGCCGCGGGGGTGCCGCCGCACAGGGACGTCGCCCTCGGCCACACCTCCTCGGTCGGCTCTTCTGCCCAGCAGGGCCACCACCATATCCACCTCGCCCGTCAAGCCCGGATAAGAAGTGTCCGGGACCACCCGGCCCGGATGCCGGTCCCGGAGGGTCTCCGGGACGTCCCGTTCACCCGGTCCCTGCTCCACCAACGGCCCGCCGCCGTACGCGGTTCCCGTCCGGACAGTAATCTGTGGCAGGAAATATCGACATCCGCTCGGCGCCGGGCCGTCACCCGGGGCTCCGAAAGAGGCAGCCATCAGCGAGTTCGGGCCCGCGCGCGCGGCCCTCGCCGACACCTACGTCGGCGAGGACGCGGTGCTGACCTACGCCCGGGCGCAGTCCGCGCGGACCGGGATCAGGGCGATCGGCCCCAGTGGCGGCGCGTGCCTGCGGCTGCTGGCCGCCGCGCTGGACGCCAAGGCGGTGGCCGAGATCGGCACCGGGACGGGCGTCTCCGGGGTGTACCTGCTGCGCGGGATGCGGCCGGACGGGGTGCTCACCACCGTCGACTCCGAGCCGGTGCGCCAGCAGTTGGCGAAGGAGGCCTACCAGGCGGCCGGGTTCGCGGCCAACCGGTCGCGGTTCATACCGGGCCGGGCGCTGGAGGTGCTGCCGCGGCTCGCGGACGGCCAGTACGACCTGGTGTTCTGCGACGGTGACCCGGCGGAGTCCCGGGAGTACCTGGCGGAGTCGCTGCGGCTGCTGCGGCCGGGCGGGATGGTCTGCTTCGAGGGCGTGTTCCAGGAGGGCCGGCTGGCCGAGCCGGAACTGCAGGACCCGCAGACGCAGTCGGTGCGGGACCTGGTCCAGGCCGTCCGGGAGAGCGAGGCACTGCTGCCCGCGCTGCTGCCGGTCTCGGACGGGCTGCTCTGCGCCGTGAAGCGCTGACGGCCCGCCTCCCGGTTCCCCGCCGGTCCGCGGGGCCCGGCGGGCAACGTTCCCGGGCGGCCCGGAAAAGTACGGGGCCCGGGCCGACACGACGGTCGTACCCGGGCCCGGCAGCACATCTCCAGGAGATGGCGAGCACCTGCTGCGGTCAGCCGCAGGCCTTCTTCAGGGCCTCGCCGAGGGCGTCGGCCTCGTCAGGCGTGAGCTCCACCACAAGGCGTCCGCCGCCTTCGAGCGGAACGCGCATGATGATGCCCCGCCCCTCTTTGGTGACTTCGAGCGGGCCGTCACCCGTCCGCGGCTTCATGGCCGCCATGCTCGTTCCCCTTCCTGCAACCGCTCAGCTACGCACCGGCAGTCCGTCCACCGCCGGTATCGAACGCATTGATCGGAAGCCATTATCCCGCATGCCACGGCCTGATGACCAACATCACTCTCGGTGCAACCTCGTCCGGACCACCGCAATCCCGGTCAATTTCTGGCATAAGCCCCGGCGCGGCGGCGGTCCGTACGCCGCGGAAAGGTGCGATACCTCACACTCCCCAGGTGGCCGGGCGCTCCGGCATCCTGGCAGCGACGATCAGAGCCGATCACGACCGAGGGAGCCCTCGCCCATGTCCGATTCCGTGCTGTACGAGCTGGACGGCGGCCTGGCCGTCATCACCGTCAACCGCCCCGAGGCGATGAACGCGCTGGACGTGGCGACGAAGGTGGCGCTGCGGGACACCGTGACCGCCGCCGCCGGGGACCCTGCGGTGCGGGCGGTGCTGCTGACCGGGGCGGGCGACCGGGCGTTCTGCGTCGGCCAGGACCTCAAGGAGCACCTGGGCCTGCTGAAGCGGGCCGAGGAGACCGGCGAGGGCGCGCTGAGGACCGTCGCCGAGCACTACAACCCGCTGCTGCGGGCGCTGGCCGGGATGCGCAAGCCGACGGTGGCGGCGGTCGGCGGGGTGGCGGCCGGTGCGGGCGCCTCGCTGGCCTTCGCCTGCGACTTCCGGATCCTCTCGGACACCGCCGGTTTCAACACGGCGTTCGCCGGGATCGCGCTGACCGCCGACTCCGGTGCCTCCTGGACGCTGCCGCGGCTGGTCGGGCACGCCCGGGCGACCGAGCTGCTGATGCTGCCGCGCACCGTGAAGGCGGCCGAGGCGATGGAGCTGGGGCTGGCCACCAAGGTCGTGCCGGCCGCCGAACTGGCCGCCACCGCCCGGGTGTTCGCCAAGGAGCTGGCCGAGGGCCCGACGGTGGCCTACGGCGCGATCAAGGAGTCGCTGGCGTACGGCGCCTCGCACTCGCTGAGCGAGCTGCTCGACAAGGAGGACGAGCTGCAGACGCTGGCCGGCGAGAGCGAGGACCACCGGATCGCGGTCCGCGCCTTCATCGCCAAGGAGAAGCCGGCGTACCTGGGCCGGTGACCGGACCCCCGGACCCGCCCCCCGGACCCGCCGGCCCCCGCCGCGCTCACCGGACCCGCCGGACCCGCCGCGGCACCCGCCGCAGGCTCAGCGCGCGGCCCGGACGTGGCAGTCGGCGAGGTGGTCGTCGACCAGTCCGCAGGCCTGCATCAGCGCGTACGCGGTGGTGGGGCCGACGAACCGGAAGCCGGCCTTCTTCAGGGTCCTGGCCAGCGCCGTCGACTCGGGCGTGACGGCCGGCACCTCGCCGAGCGTGCGGGGCGCCGGCCGATCCGGGTCCCCGGCGAACTGCCAGATCAGCGCGTCCAGTCCGCCGTCGAGGTCGCGGGCGACCTTCGCGTTGGCGATCGCCGCCTCGATCTTGGCCCGGTTGCGGATGATGCCGGTGTCGGCGAGCAGCCGCTCGACGTCGGCCTCGCCGAACTCGGCCACCGCGGCGATCTCGAAGCCGGCGAAGCCCGCCCGGAAGCCCTCGCGGCGGCGCAGGATGGTGATCCAGGACAGGCCGGACTGGAAGGCCTCCAGGCAGACCCGCTCGAACAGCGCGTCGTCACCGCGCACCGGGCGGCCCCACTCGGTGTCGTGGTAGACGCGGTAGTCGTCCGCCGAGTCGCCCCAGCCGCAGCGGCGCAGCCCGTCCGCGCCGAGGACGGCGCCACCGGGTTCGGCGCTCACCGCGCCCCCTCGGGCTTCGCGTCCTCGGGGCCCTGCTCCGGCGAGGAGTGCGCCGCGGGGGCCTTGGCGAGGGCGCCGGCGGGCTCGACGACCCGGGCGAAGTCCTCCAGGCCGGGCAGCGGTTCGGCGCCGGGCTCCGGGCCGTCGCCGGCCTCGACGGCGCCGCGCACCGCGGCCAGCGCCTCCAGCTCGGCGATCCGGGCGTCCCGGTGGGCGAGTTCGGCGCCCAGCCGGTCGAGGACGTCGTCCACCTCGTCCATCCGGTAGCCGCGCACGGCCATCGGCAGCCGCAGTGCCTCGACGTCGCCCTGGCCCAGCGGACGGTCCTGCGGCAACCGGGCGGAGATACGGTCCTGCACGGCCTCCGGCAGCGAACCCCCGCCGCCCAGTGCCACGAGGGCGGCGCCGCCGACCACCACGGCCATCGCCACCACGATCACCCAGAACACGAGCGGTCCTCCCGATTTTCCGGCCGGCCCCGACTGGAGTGGGATCATGGTCCCGATGGGCCGGGGGCCATCATCGCACCCGCAGCAGCTGTGGAGGAGACATCGGTGGCACTGCGCCTGGGACCACGGGAATTCGGCGACGACGAGCTGGTGATCATGGCGATCGTCAATCGCACACCGGACTCCTTCTTCGACAGGGGCGCGACCTTCGCGGACGAGGCCGCGTTCGCCGCGGCCGACCGCGCGATGGCCGAGGGCGCCGCGATCCTGGACATCGGCGGGGTGAAGGCCGGCCCGGGCGACGAGGTGACCGTCGAGGAGGAGCTGCGGCGCACCGTGCCGTTCGTGGCGGAGCTGCGCAAGCGCCACCCGGAGGCCGTGATCAGCGTCGACACCTGGCGGCACGAGGTCGGCGAGGCGGTCTGCGAGGTGGGCGCGGACCTGCTGAACGACGCCTGGGGCGGGGTGGACCCGCGGCTGGCCGAGGTCGCCGCCCGGTACGACGCCGGGCTGGTCTGCACCCACGCGGGCGGCGCCGAGCCGCGCACCCGGCCGCACCGGGTCGGCTACGAGGACGTGATGGCGGACATCCTGCGGGTGACCGTCGGGCTGGCCGAGCGCGCGGTGGAGCTGGGCGTGCGGCGGGACGCGGTGATCATCGACCCGGGGCACGACTTCGGGAAGAACACCCGGCACTCGCTGGAGGCGACCCGGCGGCTGCCGGAGATGACCGCGACCGGGTTCCCGGTGCTGGTGTCGCTGTCCAACAAGGACTTCGTCGGCGAGACGCTCGACCGGCCGGTGGACGAGCGGCTGCTCGGCACCCTGGCGACCACGGCGGTCTCCGCCTGGCTGGGCGCCCGGGTGTACCGGGCGCACCAGGTGGCGGAGACCCGGCAGGTGCTGGACATGGTCGCCTCGATCCGCGGCACCCGCCCCCCGGCGGTCGCCCGCCGGGGCCTGGCGTGATCCGGACGGCGAGGGCTCAGATCTCGGTCGCCGGGCGGCGGGCCTCGGCGAGGATCTTCATGACCTCGTCGATCTCGTCGGTCACGTGGAACAGCTCCAGGTCGTGCGGGGCCGCCTTGCCCTGCGCGACCAGGGTGTTGCGCAGCCAGTCGACCAGCCCGCCCCAGTAGGCGCTGCCGAAGAGGATCACCGGGAAGCGGGTGACCTTCTTCGTCTGCACCAGGGTGAGCGCCTCGAACAGCTCGTCCAGCGTGCCCAGCCCGCCGGGCAGCACGACGAAGCCCTGCGCGTACTTCACGAACATCGTCTTGCGGACGAAGAAGTAGCGGAAGTTCAGGCCGAGGTCGACGAACTCGTTGAGCCCCTGCTCGAAGGGCAGCTCGATGCCGAGCCCGACGCTGAGCCCGCCGGCGTCCGAGGCGCCGCGGTTGGCGGCCTCCATCGCGCCCGGACCGCCCCCGGTGATCACCGCGTAGCCGGCCTCGGCCAGCGCCCGGCCGATCGCCACGCCCGCCGCGTACTCGGGCGAGTCGACCGGGGTCCGGGCGGAGCCGAAGACGCTGACCGCGGGCGGGAGTTCGGCCAGCGCGCCGAAGCCCTCGACGAACTCGGAGGTGATCCGCAGCACCCGCCAGGGGTCGGTGTGCAGCCAGTCGGTGGGACCGGTGGTGTCCAGCAGGCGCTGGTCCGTGGTGCTCTCGCCGACCTGGTCCCGGCGCACCAGCACCGGGCCCTTCTGCTTCTCGGGCCACGCCTTCTTCGGGCGCGGCTCGCCCACCTGCTCGGGGCCGTGACCGTAGTGCTTTTCGTCTCCAGTGCCTGTCATGACGAAACCCTACGCCCGCCCCTCCCCATTTTCAGGCAACGGTGGAAGGTCGGTTGGGCAACCGGAAGATGGCCTTCGGCCGCCGGCCGGCCGGGCCGCCTCAGGCGGTCAGCCAGGCGCGCAGCCGCTCCTCGGTCGCGGCGATCGCGCTCAGCGAGCAGTACTCGTCCCGCTTGTGCGCCATGTTCGGGTCGCCGGGGCCGTAGTTGACCGCCGGGACGCCGAGCGCGCTGAACCGGGCCACGTCCGTCCAGCCGAACTTGGCGCGGGCGGTGCCGCCGGTCGCTTCGAGGAACGCGCGGGCGGCGGGCTGGTTCAGGCCGGGCAGCGCCCCCGGGGCGAAGTCGGTGACGGTGACCTCGAAGCCGTCGAAGACCTCGCGCACGTGCTTCTCGGCGTCCGCCTCGTCGCGGTCGGGGGCGAAGCGGAAGTTGACCGTCACCACGCACTCGTCGGGGATGACGTTGCCGGCCACGCCGCCGTCGATGCGCACCGCGTTGAGGCCCTCGTGGTACTCCAGCCCGTCGATCTCCACCAGCCGCGCCCGGTACCCGGAGAGCCGGCGCAGCACCTCGCCGGCCTTGTGGATGGCGTTGTCGCCGAGCCAGCTGCGCGCCGAGTGGGCGCGGACGCCGCCGAGCCGGACCTGCGCGCGCAGGGTGCCCTGGCAGCCGCCCTCGACGACCGCGCCGCTGGGCTCCATGAGCACCGCGAAGTCCGCGGCCAGCCAGTCGGGGTGGGCCTCGGCGAGGTGGCCGAGGCCGTTGCGGCTGGCCTCCACCTCCTCGCAGTCGTAGAAGACGAAGGTGAGGTCCCGGTTGGGCTCGGGCAGGGTGGCGGCGAGCCGGAGCTGCACGGCGACGCCGGACTTCATGTCCGAGGTGCCGCAGCCGTGGAGCAGGTCGCCCTCGACCCGGGAGGGCACGTTGTCGGCGATCGGCACGGTGTCGATGTGGCCGGCGAGTACGACGCGCTCGGCGCGGCCCAGGTTCGTCCGGGCGACCACGTTGTTGCCGTAGCGGTCGACCGTCAGGTGCGGGTGGGCCCGCAGGGCCGCCTCGATCGCGTCGGCGAGTGCCTGCTCGTCGCCGCTGACGGAGGGGAAGTCGACCAGCTGGGCGGTCAGCGCGCCGCCGTCGAGGGTGAGGTCCAGGGGCGTCTTCGGGCTGCTCATGGTTGCCCAGCCTAGTCCGCCGGGCGGCGGCCCCCGGAGCCATTCCGTGACACGGCGACGGCAACCGCCCGTCACCGCACATCCGTCCGAGTGGGTACGGTGTCGGTTCGGATGTGCTCGGCGAGAGGGGCGGCGGTGGCGACGCGAGAGGGCGGCGGCGGTGGCGAGGGTGCGGCGCCGCGGCGGCGCCGGCGGCCGCTGCGGGTGGTGCTGGTCGGGCTGCTGGTGCTGGCCGTGGTCGCGGTGGCGCTGTTCTGGCTGCGCGACAACAAGCTGCTGACGCCCGAGGGCTGCTCGGTGAAGACGCCGGCCGGCGAGGGCACGCTGGAGGTCCCGCAGGCGGCCAACGCGGCGACCATCGCCGCCGTCGCGCACGCCCGCGGCCTGCCGGACCGGGCGGTGACCATCTCGCTGGCCACCGCGATGCAGGAGTCCAAGATCCGCAACCTGTCCGGCGGCGACCGCGACTCGGTGGGCCTGTTCCAGCAGCGGCCCTCGCAGGGCTGGGGCACCGTGCAGCAGATCATGGACCCGGTCTACGCGACCAACAAGTTCCTGGACGGCCTGGTCAAGGTGCCCGGCTACACCCGGCTGCCGCTGACCGACGCGGCCCAGCAGGTGCAGAAGAGCGGCTACCCGCAGGCCTACGCCAAGCACGAGACCAAGGCCACCCTGCTGGCCTCCGCGCTGACCGGCCGCGAGGCGGCCTCGCTGAACTGCGTGGTGCACGACTTCGCCGAGCCGGACACCGACGGGGAGAGCGCCGCGCCGGCCGCCCAGGCCGGGGCCACCGCGGGCGCCGCCGCACCGGCCCGCCCGGACCGGGCCCAGGTGCTGAGCGACCGGGTGCGCCGGGAGTTCGGCCGGACGGTGACCCCGGCCACCGGCTACGCGTCCACGATCAAGGGCGCGGAGAACGCCGTCTCGCTGACCCCGGACCCGACCGCCTCCACCGACTCCGGCCCGGACGCCGAGCGGCAGAGCGGCTGGGCGGTGGCGCACTGGGCGGTGACGCAGGCCCAGAAGCTGGGCATCGAGACGGTCGCGTACGACGGGAAGATCTGGCGGCAGGCGAAGTCCGAGGACGGCTGGAAGCCGCAGCCGACCGGGACCTCGACCACGCTGGTGCTGGTCTCGCTGGCCGCCCCCGCGAAGGGCTGAGGGCGCCGCTCCCGGGCGGTTGACGCACTGGTGTCCGGGTTGCCGCCGCCCGGGTGATTCGCGTCAATCCGGGTGGACGGCCCACCCGCCGGGACCGGCGGGGCGCAGAACCGTCACTCCCCTTGGGCCGTCCTGGACCCGCGCCCCCGGCCCGGGGCCCGCACCGGCTCCCCGCGCGGTCCGACCGTCCGATCGTCGGACCGGCGTTTTCCTTGCACGGCCCGAAACCTTCTGGCTTCTCAAGCGGTAACAATCCCGTCCGCCCGGCGGACGGAACGGACCCAGACCCTCCGAGGAGCCCCATGTCTCACCCCCTCACGCGCCGGATCGCCCAGGCCGCACTGCTCGTGGCGGCCGGCGCGACCCCGCTGGTCGCGGCCGGCTCCGCGTCCGCCGCCGACGCCCTGCTGCCGAAGGGCGACCTGGCCGCCCCGCTGGGCCAGCTCACCAACACCGATGCGGGGTCCACCCTGCAGCACACCACCCACCAGCTGGGCCAGGCCGCCGGCACCACCGGCGCCGCCACCGTCGCCGCGGGCGTGCCCGCCACCACCGACGCGACCGGCAGCATCATCGCCCAGCAGCTCCCCGAGGCGAACGAGAAGGCCGGCTCGCTGACCGCCCCGATCGACCAGACCGCCGCCACCACCGGCGAGCTCTCCACCATCACCCCGAAGGTCGCCCGGGCGCTGGCCGGCAAGCTCGGCGAGGCCGTCACCGGCAAGAGCGCCGCCCCGCAGCGCAGCGCCCAGGCCGGCCTCAGCCCGGTCGGCGGCCTCGCCGAGACCGGGAGCACGCTGACCGGCGCGGTCCCGGGCGGCAACGGGGTCGCCCAGGCCGTCCCCAGCACCACCGCCGTCACCGACGCGCTGCCGATCGGCACCGTCACCCGGGCGCTGCCCTCCGGCCTGCCCGCCGCCGACCTGCTCGGCCTCGCCGAGCACGGCTCGGCCAACCGCCTCGGCGGCGCCGACCTCGGCCCGAACAGCCCGCTGAGCGGCCTGTCCGGCCTGACCGGCGCGCTCGGCCCGATCAGCGGTCTGCTGGGCGGCCTCAACGGCGGTTCCCTCAACGGCCTGCCGATCGGCTGAGCCCGCGTCGGCCGGGCCCGCCGCCCGCACGACGGCGAGGGGCCGGCGTCCGGAAACCCGGACGCCGGCCCCTCATGCGTTCCCGCGCCGGCCGCGCGGGCCGCGCGGGCCGGCGCACCCCTAGCGGGCGGCGGCCGCCGCCCGCAGCCGCTCCACGGCCGCGGCGACCCGCTCGTCGGTCGCGGTGAACGCGACCCGCACGAACCGCCCGCCCGCCGGACCGTAGAAGTCGCCGGGCGCCACCAGGATGCCCAGCCCGGCCAGCTCGGCCACCGTCTCCCAGCACGGCCGGTCCTGGGTCGCCCACAGGTAGAGGCTGGCCTCGGAGTGCTCGATCCGGAAGCCGTAGGCCTCCAGGGCCCCCCGCAGCGCCGCCCGCCGGGCCGCGTAGCGCTCCCGCTGCTCGGCCACGTGCGCGTCGTCCCCGAGCGCGGCGGCGGTCGCCGCCTGCACCGGGGCCGGCACGATCATGCCGCCGTGCTTGCGCACCTCCAGCAGCTCCCCGACCACCACCGGGTCGCCCGCCACGAAGGAGGCGCGGTAGCCGGCCAGGTTGGAGCGCTTGGACAGCGAGTGCACCGCGAGCAGGCCCTCGTGGCCGCCCTCGCCGCACACCTCGGGGTGCAGCACGGAGACCGGCTCGGCCTCCCAGCCGAGCTCCAGGTAGCACTCGTCGCTGACCAGCAGCGCCCGGTGCTCGCGCGCCCACTCCACCGCGCGGCGCAGCTCCCGCGCGCCGAGCACCCGCCCGGTCGGGTTGGACGGCGAGTTGACCCACAGCAGGCGCACCCGGGAGCCGTCCAGCTCGTCCACCGAGTCGTACTCGACCGGCTCGGCGCCGCACAGCCGCGCGCCCACCTCGTAGGTCGGGTAGGCCAGGCGCGGGTAGGCGACCTGGTCGCCGGGGCCGAGGCCGAGCTGCGTCGGCAGCCAGGCCACCAGCTCCTTGGAGCCGACGGTCGGCAGGACCGCCTGCGGGCCGATCCGGGCGCCGAGCCGGCGGCGCAGCCAGCCGGCGATCGCCTCGCGCAGCTCCAGCGGCCCCCAGACGGTCGGGTAGCCCGGGGTGTCGGTGGCCGCGGCGAGCGCCTTCTGGATCACCTCGGGCACCGGGTCGACCGGGGTGCCGACGGAGAAGTCGCAGAGCCCGCCGGGGTGGGCCAGCGCGGTCGCCTTGTACGGCTCCAGCTTGTCCCAGGGGAACACCGGCAGCAGGTCGGAAACGCGGCGCGCCGCCCCCGGGTGGCCCGGGAACGGCGCGTGCGTGCTGTTCTTGGTACTCACAGCTCAGTTGCCACCAGTCGTCAGTGGTCGGCGTTCTGCGGCGGCAGAGCGGCGATGAACGGGTGGTCGCGCTCGATCAGGCCGAGCTTCGAGGCACCGCCGGGCGAGCCGAGGTCGTCGAAGAACTCGACGTTCGCCTTGTAGTAGTCCTTCCACTCCTCCGGCGTGTCGTCCTCGTAGAAGATCGCCTCGACCGGGCAGACCGGCTCACAAGCGCCACAGTCGACACACTCATCCGGGTGGATGTAGAGCGATCGCTCGCCCTCGTAGATGCAGTCAACCGGGCACTCTTCGATGCACGCCTTGTCCTTGACGTCGACACAAGGCTGCGCGATGACGTAGGTCACGCTGTCGTTCCTCCTCGGAAGGGCTCGGCGGCCCATTCTGTTTTCTCGCGTGCGCGGGTGAGCGCGGCGTCGTCGATGCCCGCCCCTAGTATCGCGGGTCGGAGACCGCAAATGCACAGGAGGTGCCCAGATGGCCGCCGAAGGGCCGGTTCACGACCGTCCGGAGGTCCGGATAGATCGCTCTGACGTGGGCCGCAGGGTCAGTGTCCGGCGGCTCTCCGGGTTCACCGGCGACAACCGGCCAGTGTTCCGCGATGTGATCGGCGTGCTCGCATCCTGGGACGACGCCGGGCTCACGGTGGTGCCCCGCAGCGGCGGTCCGGTCTCCTTCGAGGAGAAGCTGCTGGTCGCGGGCAAGGCCGTGCCGCCCTTCCCGGCCCGGCGGGCGCCGCTGCCGCAGGCCGCTCCGGACGCGCTCCAGCGGACCGCCGCCCGCGGCTGGCCCGCCGTCGAGCAGGAGCCGCTGGGCGGGTGGACGCTGCGCGCCTCGGCCGGCTTCACCCGGCGCGCCAACTCCGTGCAGGCGCTCGGCGACCCCGGTGTGCCCCTCGACGAGGCGCTCACCACCGTGCGCGGGTGGTACGCGGCACGCGGGCTGCCGGCCTGGGTGGAGGTCACCGCCCCCGGCTCGCCGGAGGCGCTGCGCGCCGAGCTGGACGCGCTGGGCGCGCGGTACGCGCCGACCCTGGTCCGGGTCGCCGCGCTGGCACCGCTGAGCAGGCCCGGGGACCGGACCGGCCTGGAGCGGGTGCGCCTGTCCCGGACCGCCTCCCCCGGCTGGATGTCGCTGTACCGGCGGGTGACCGGCGACCCGGCGGCGGAGGAGGCCGCCCGCGCGGTGCTCCACGGCGGCCCCTCGGTCTGGTTCGCGACCGTCCACGACACCCCCGACCGCTCGGCCGGGGGCGACGCCGCCCCGCCCGTCCTGGCCATCGGGCGCTGCGTCGTCGACGGGCCGTGGGCCGGCTTCGGCGCCGTCGAGGTGGCGCCCCGGGCCCGCCGCCGCGGCCTGGCCACCGCGGTGATGGCGGTGCTCGCCGCCCGGGCCGCCGAGGAGGGCGCGAGCGGCGCCTACCTTCAGGTGGAGGCGGACAACGACGGGGCGATCGCGCTCTATGACGGATTGGGCTTCACGACCAGTCACACTTACCACTACGCGCTCCTGCCGCAGGGGTAGGGCGCCCCGCACCCGCCCGACCGCCCAGGAACCGCCCGACCGCCCAGGAACCGCCCGACCGTCCAGGAACCGCCTGACTGTCCGCCCGTCCTACGAAAGCCGCCGCCACCGCCGTGACCGAGCAGAGCAGAGCACGCTTCCGGACCGAGGCCCGGGCCGAGCACCCCGATCCGGTGCTGCTCTGCCTGCTCGCGGCCGCCGAGCACACCCACGCCCCCGATCCGGACGACCTCCAGGGGCCGCCCTCGGTCGACGCCCTGCTCGCCGCCTGCTCGGCGGCCCTGGAGCGGCACGCGGCCGCCGTCCGGCTCGCCGTGGCCGAGCGGGCGCCCGCCGGGCCGGAGGAGACCGCGGCCCTGCTGGCCGCCGTCCTCGGCGGGCGCGAGCGCTTCCACGGGCGGAAGTCCGACTACCGGCGGCTGGAGTCCTCGCTGCTGCCCGACGTGCTGCGGCGCCGGCGCGGGCTGCCGATCATGCTCGCGCTGGTCTGGTGCGCCGTCGCCCGGCGGGCCGGGCTCACCGCGCACGGCATCGCCCTGCCCGGCCACTTCGTCGTCGCGGTCGGCGGGCCCGCCGGCGGCGACGACTACGTCCTGGCCGACCCGTTCCACGGCGGCCGGCTGCTCGACCTCGACGACGTGGCCCGGCTGGTGCACGCCGCCGGACACGAGTTCACGCCCGAGCTGCTCACGCCCGCGCAGCCGCTGGACATCGTGCTGCGGGTGCTCGGCAACATCCGGACCTGGGCCGCCGACCGCCCCGAGCACGCCCGCACCCAGCTGTGGGCCACCGAACTCGCCCTGCTGCTCCCCCGCCACCCCGCCCAGCTGCGCCTCGAACGCGCCGAGCTGCTGGTGCGCACCGGCGACTTCCTGGGCGGGGCGGAGGAGATGGACGAGTACGCCGGGATCCTGGACGCCTTCGACCCGGACGCCGCCGCCAAGGTCCGCCAGGAGGCCAGGGCCGCCCGGCACCGGCTGAACTGAACGGCCCGGCCGGCTACAGCCAGCCCTTCTCGCGGGCGATCCGGACCGCTTCGGTGCGGTTGCGGGCACCGGTCTTCTGGATCGCCATCGAGAGGTAGTTGCGCACCGTCCCCTCGGACAGGTGCAGCCGCCCGGCGATGTCCGCGTTCACCGCGCCGTCCGCCGCGGCCGCCAGCACGTCCCGCTCGCGGGCCGTCAGCGGGTTCGCCCCCTCGGCCAGCGCGGCCGCGGCCAGCGCCGGGTCGATCACCCGCTCGCCGCGCAGCACCCGGCGGATCGCCTCGGCCAGTTCGGCGGCCGGCGCGTCCTTCACCAGGAAGGCGTCCGCGCCCGACTCCATCGCCCGGCGCAGGTAGCCGGGGCGGCCGAAGGTCGTCGCGATCACCACCTTGGTCTGCGGCCGCCGCTCGCGCAGCAGTGCCGCCGCCTCGATGCCGGTCATCCCCGGCATCTCGATGTCCAGCACCGCCACCTGCACGTCGTGCGCGACCGCCGCGTCCACCACCTCGTCGCCGCGGCCGACCTGGGCGACGACGTCGATGTCGCCCTCCAGCCCGAGCAGCGCGGCCAGCGCCTCCCGGACCATCCCCTGGTCCTCCGCCAGCAGCACCCGCACCGAGGGCCGGTCGTTCCGAATGTCACTCATGGCGCCCGACCCTACGGCGTCCCGGCGGGCGGCGGCCCCTTGAGTCTCCCCCGGGGGGAGACGCCAGGCTGGGGGCCATGCGGGACGACGAGCTCCACCCCACCCTGTATTCCATCGGCGAGCTGGCCCGGCGCACCGGGCTGACGGTGAAGGCCGTCCGGTTCTACGCCGACGCCGGACTCGTCCCGCCCACCACCCGCACGCCGGCCGGCTACCGCCGCTTCGACGTGCACGCCCTGGCCCGGCTCGACCTGGTCCGCACCCTGCGGGAGCTGGGACTCGACCTGGCCACGGTCCGACGGGTGCTGGACCGTTCCGCCCCGCTGCGCGAGGTGGCCGCCGCGCACGCCGACGCGCTGGACGTGCAGATCCGCACGCTCCGGCTGCGCCGGACGGTGCTGCGGGCGATCGCCGAACGCGGCTCCACGACCGAGGAGATGAGACGCATGCACCAACTCGCGAAACTGTCCGACGCCGAACGCCGGCGCCTGGTCCACGACTTCATCGACGCCGTCTTCGGCGACCTGGACGCCAATCCGGAGTTCGTCGCGATGATGCGCGCCGCCATGCCGGAGCTGCCGGACGACCCGACCCCCGAACAGATCGACGCCTGGGTGGAGTTGGGCGAACTCGTGCAGGACGAGGACTTCCGCGCGGCGGTCCGCCGGATGGCCGTCCACCAGGCGGCCGAGCGGGCGGCGGGCGACGACACCGGCCTGCACGCCGCCCTCTCCGAGACGGTCCGCACCACCGTGACCGCCGCCGTCGCCGAGGGCATCGCCCCCGGATCCCCCGCCGCCGCCCCGGTCCTCGCCTCCCTCACCGCCGCCTACGCCGCCACCTTCGCCCGCCCCGACGACGCCGCCCTGCGGGCCTGGATCCTCGACCGGGTGGAGACCGCCGACGACCCCCGCGCCGAGCGCTACTGGCACCTGCTGGCCACCGTCAACGGCTGGCCGGTCCCGGAGAGCCTGCGCGAGGTCTCCGCCTGGTTCACCGCCGCCCTGCGGGCCTCGCTGGAGTAGGACGTCGGACCGGCCGACTTCCTGCTCCGCGGCCCGGAAACCCGGTTGCGCCCGCCCGGCTCCCGGGTGTGGCATGCGGGGGAGCAGCCGAGCGGGAGGCGGGCGGGGATGGGCGTGGAGTGGCGCGAGGCACTGCCGGACGACGATCCGGCGGCGGTCCTGGGCCTGGTGCGGCGGTGCCTGGCGGTGGACGGCGGGCTGCCGGTGACCGGCGAGCCCTCCTTCGTCGCCCGGCGCTACGGCGGGCCGGGGACGGTCCGGATCGGGGCGTACGAGGACGGGAGGCTGGTGGCCTGCGGCGCGGCGCGGCCCCTCGCCGGCCGGTGGGCGCTGGTGGGCGCGGTGGACCCGGACGCCCGGCGGCGGGGGCTCGGCGGGGAGCTGCTGGACCGGCTGATGCCGGCGGCGGGGACCGTCGTCCAGGTGGAGACGGAGGCGCTGACGCCCGCCACCGAGGAGCTGTTCCGCTCCCGGGGGCTGCGGCAGGTGTTCGCGGAGGACGTCTTCCGGCTGGGGCCCGAAGCGCCGCTGGAGCGGGCCGCCCTGCCGGCCGGGGTGCGGGTGGCGCCGTGGGGCGAGGAGACCCGGGGGGCGTTCTACCAGGCCTACTGCGCGTCCTTCGCCGACCGGCCGGGGTTCCCCGGCCTGACGCTGGAGCAGTGGGCGGACTGGCTGGTCGAGGACGACTTCCGGCCCGCCGCCTCGCTGGTCGCGCAGGACGCCGACGGCACCCCGGTCGGGTTCGTGGCCTGTGCCGAGGGGTTCCTGGTGCAGGTCGGGACCGTGCCCGGCCGGCGCCGGCAGGGGCTCGGGCGGGCGCTGGCCGTGGCGGCGCTGGAGCGGCTGCGGGCGGCCGGGGACCAGGAGGTGTTCCTGGACGTGAACGTGAACAACCCGGCCTCGGCGGCGCTGTTCCGGGAGCTGGGGTTCACCCGCGTCACCCGGCGGGCGCGGTTCGAACGTCCGTAGCCGCCGGGCCCGCCCCGGCGGCGCGGGCCTCGGTGAAGGCGGCGCACGGGATCAGCGAGAGGAGCAGGACGACGAGCACCACCGCGACAGGCTTCGGCATGCCCGTCATGCTGCCCGCGCCCGGGATCGGCGGCGCCGTGCCGGGGGGTGCGGGGCGCCGAGTTCCTCCGCCCGGACCAGCCCGTCAGGGCCGGGTCGGCACCGACGCCGTCCGCAGCGGCACCGAGGCCCGCAGCCGGAAGCCCCGGCCCCGCTCCCCCGGCCCGGTCTCCAGCCGCCCGCCGACCAGCGCCAGCCGCTCCTCCAGCCCGGACAGCCCGTTGCCCGGGTGGGACTTGCCCGGTCCGGGACCGTCGTCGGTGATCTCCAGGACGGCGAACCGCTCGCCGCTGCCCTCCCAGGTCTCGTCGGCCCGCACGGTGCAGACGGTGGCGCCCTCGCCGTGCCGGACGACGTTGGTGACCGCCTCGCGCAGTGCCCAGGCCAGCGCGCCCGCCTCCTCCGGGGCCAGGCCCGGCCAGGCGTCGAGCAGTTCCGGCGCCGCCTCCAGGCCGATCCGGGCGGCCGCCAGCGCGGTGCGGGCGGTCGCGAGCTCGACCGGCAGGGTGGGCCGGCGGAAGCCGGTGACCGCCTCCCGGACGTCGACCAGCGACTGCCGGGCGACGTTCTCGATGTCGGCGACCTGCGCCCGCGCCGCCTCGTCCTTGCCCGCGTCCATGAACCGCCCGGCCAGCTCGCTCTTCAGGGTGATCAGCGACAGCGAGTGCCCCAGCAGGTCGTGCAGGTCGCGGGCGAGCCGCAGCCGCTCCTCCGAGGCGGCCAGGTGGGCGACGGCGGCCCGGGCCTCGCGCAGTTCCCGCATGGTGGCGACCAGGCGCTGCAGACCGGTCATCGCGGCGCCGGAGAGGAAGGCGCTGAGGGTGAAGGTCCACACGTTGTCGGCGTCGGCGTGGGTCAGCAGCCCGACGGTGGCGGTGAGCGCCGCCATGGCCAGGAGCGCGCGCAGGGCGTAACGCGCCGGCGTGATGATCGCGACGCACACCGAGGCGTAGATGAACAGGGTCAGGAAGGCGTCACCGAGCACGAAGGCGGAGGCGACCGCCAGCGCCACCATCGTCGCGACGATCACCCGGCAGGCCCTCGGCCGCATGCCCGCCAGCGAACGGAAGACCACCAGCAGGACGTAACCGCCCACGAAGGCCGCCAGACAGGTCCAGCCGAGCACCCGGGCGGCGGTGCCGTGACCGCCGTCCAGCAGGTTGCCCACCGGGTACGCCAGGTAGATCATCCACAGCAGCATCCAGGAGACCTTGACCAGCAGCTGCCGCCCGGTCTCCACCGGTGCCCCGGGGACGTTCATGAACGACGCCCGCGCCGCACCCGCCTCCGGGTGCTCGCCGGCGGGGCGGGTCGGGCGCGGGTCGCTCATACCGGTCATCATGCCTGCCGGGTGTCGCGGCGGTACAGGGCCGCCGCGGCGGTGGCGAACACCGCGAGGAAGGCGGCCAGCCCGGCGACGGCGGCGGTGTCCAGGGCGTGCCCGGGTTCGGTGAAGGCGGCCAGCCGGTTGTAGAGGTAGACCGGGTCGAAGCGGGCGAACCGTTCCAGCGACCCGCTCACCGGGAACCACGTGCCGCCGAACAGGGCCATCGCCATGTAGGTGATCATCACGATGGTCTGCACCGAGTCCGGCGCGGCCGCGTAGCCGAGCGCCACCCCGAGCGCGGCGAAGACGAAACTGCCGAGCCAGAGCGCGGCCGCCAGCCCGGCCCACTGCCCGGCGTCCAGCGAGACGCCCTGGCTCGCGCCGACCGCGAAGACCACCAGGATCGCGGGCAGCGTGGTCACCGCGCTCGCCGCGATCTTTCCGAGGGTGTACGCCCGGCCGGGCAGCGCGGTCAGCCGCAGCTGGCGCACCCAGCCGCTCCTGCGCTCCAGCGAGATCCGCTGCGCGCTGCCGGTCAGCACCGCGCCGACCGCGCCGAAGGTGGCCATCGAGACCATGAAGTACGTCTTCACCGGCAGGCCTCCGGCGAGGTCGCTGCCGCCGTAGGCGTGGATGAAGAAGACGTACATCAGCGCCGGGTAGGCGATGGTGAAGAGCAGGTAGCGGCGGTTGCGGAAGGTCCGCAGGATCTCCAGCCGGATCAGGGTGGTCATCGCGCACGCTCCAGGGCGGATTCGGCGTTCTCGGCGGACTCGGCGGACTCGGCGGACCGGGCCGACTCGGCGGCGTCCTGCTCGCCGGTGATGGTCAGGAAGGCCTGCTCCAGGCCCAGGCCGGTGACCTCCAGACCGCGCGGGTACAGGCCCGCCCGGTAGAGGGCGGCGACGGCGGCGTCCGCGTCGGCGGTGCGGATCCGCACCGTCCGCACGCCCGGCACCCGGGCCGTGAGCTCCAGCCCCTGGACACCGGGCAGCCGGCGCAGCGGGCCCTCGTCGAACGGGCCGTCCGCCTCGTGCAGCTCGAAGGTGACCCGGCGGGCACCGGCCCGGGCCTTGATCTGCGCGGAGCTGCCGTCGGCGATCAGCCGGCCGCGGTGCAGGACGAGGACGCGGTCGGCGATCGAGTCCGCCTCCTCCAGGTAGTGGGTGGCGAACAGCACGGTGCGCCCGGCGTCGGCCTGCGCCCGCATGCTCGCCCAGAAGGCCTGCCGGACCGGGACGTCCATGCCGGTGGTGGGTTCGTCCAGGACGATGAGGTCGTTGGCGCCCGCGACGGCGAGCGCGAAGCGGACCCGCTGCTCCTGGCCGCCGGAGAGCCGGTCGACCCGGCGCTCGGCGAGTTCGGTGATGCCCGCGTCGGCGAGCACCTCGGCGACCGCCCGGCCGCGCGGGTGCACGTCGCAGGCGAGCCGGACCAGTTCGCGGACCTTGACGTCGGTCATCAGGCCGCCGCTCAGCAGCATCGCGCCGACCCGGCCGGCCGTGATCGCGGCGCGCGGGGCGCCGCCGAACAGCGTGACGCTGCCGCGGTCGGGCTCGCGCAGGCCGAGCAGCAGGTCGAGGCTGCTGGACTTGCCGGCCCCGTTCGGGCCGAGCAGGGCGACCGTCTCGCCCGGCCGCAGGACGAGGTCGAGGCCGTCCACGGCCCGTACCCGCCCGTAACTCTTGCTGACGCCCCGGAAGGCGGCGACTTCTCCCGCACCCATGGCCCGGTCCTCCCTGCTGGTGCCGTGCTTGCCCCCTCAGGGTCCCGCCGGGCCGGGGTGCGGCGGCAGTGGCCGCCGTCGTGCCTTCGGCATGACATCCGTCATGCCGTAGG
>NZ_JBHYUU010000020.1:0-72371 GCF_042749955.1 Kitasatospora sp. NPDC059462
GCCCGCCACCCGGACCGCCGGGGGCGGCCGGGGTCCCGCTCGCGCTCCCCCCGCCGGGTCCGGCGGACGCCGCAGGGGCCGACGGGACCGCAGGAGCCGGCCCCCGGCCGGGCATCCGGCCTCCGGCGACCAGGTAGCGGATCTCGCCCCTGGCGACGTACTGCTTGAACTGCTCCAGCGTCGGCGAGTTGTCACCCCCACTGAAACCGCCCATCGCCATCACCGCCTTGTGGCTGGCGAGTTGCAGGCTCGCCGCCTGCTGGGCACCGACCGTCGCCGCCGCCCACCGGCTGTCCGTCTCCTTCAACAGCCGTACCAGCGCGGGGGCGACGCCACCGCCGTCGGGTCCGCCCGGGCCGAACACCCCGCCCGCGGCCGGGGGCGTCCCGACGCCGCCACCGGGCGGAACGGCTCCGGGCGGAGCTCCGAACCCGCCCGGCCCGCCCGCGCCGTTCGGCCCCGAGGCCGGGATGGGGCCGCCGTGCGGCTGGGACGCGGTGGCCACCGCCCACGCGGTGGAACCGCCGAGACCACCGACCAGCGAGGCCATCACCGCGGTCACCGTCACCGCGCGCCGCGCCTGCGCCGCCGCGACCAGCGCCACCGCTCCGACGGCGGACGCCCCCAGGAGCGTCCATCGCAGCCACGGCAGCCAGGACGAGTCCCGGCCCAGGAGGAGGAACGCCGAGGCTCCGGCCGCGGCGGTCATCAGCGCCAGCACGACCCGGGCCCACGGAACGTCGCGCCGCCGCCACATCTCGCACGCGCCGACGCCGACCAGCGCCCCGATCGGCGGGGCGAGCGCCACGGCGTAGTAGGGGTGGATGATCCCGCTCATGAAGCTGAAGATCACACCGTTGATCACGAGCCAGCCGCCCCACAGCAGCGCCGCCGCACGGACCCGGTCGGTGCGCGGCGCGCGCCAGGTGAAGATCACCAGGGCGACCAGGGCGACCAGGGCGGTCGGCAGCAGCCACGCGACCTCCCCGCCGAAGCTCGGGCTGAACATCCGGGTGATTCCGGTGTCGCCACCGAACATGCCTCCGCCCGGCCCGCCGGGCATCCCCCCGGGGCCGCCACCGGGCATCCCCCCGCCAGGACCCCCGCCCGACGGGTTGCCGTCGCCGCCGAAGATCCGGCCCAGTCCGTTGTAGCCGACGGCCAACTGCCACTCGCTGTTGTTGCGCGAGCCACCGATGAACGGGCGGGACGAGGCCGGCCAGAGCGCGACCACCAGCACGAACCAGCCGGTCGAGACGGCGATCGACAGCGCGCCCCAGAGCATGTTCAGGAACCGTTTGGCCAGGGAGACCGGCGCCGCCCACAGGTGGACCAGCACCAGCGCGGGGACGATCACATAGCCCTGCAGCATCTTCGCCAGGAAAGCGAAGCCCACCGCCCCGCCCGCGAGCACCACCCAGCGCGCCTGCCCCGCCTCGACCGACCGGACCGTGGCCCAGCAGGCCAGCATCATGAGCAGCACCAGCATCGCGTCCGGGTTGTTGAACCGGAACATCAGTGCCGCCACCGGCGTGACGGCCAGCACGAAGCCGGCCAACAGCCCGGCCACCGGCCCGAACCAGCGCCGCACCGCCGAGTGGAGCAGCGCGACCGAAAGCACCCCCTCCAGCGCCTGCGGCACCAGCATGCTCCAACTGCTGAAGCCGAAGATCCGCCCGGAGAGCGCCATCACCCACAGCGACGCCGGGGGTTTGTCCACCGTGATCGCGTTGCCGGGATCGAGCGAGGCGAAGAACAGCGCCTTCCAACTCCGGGTGCCCGCCCAGGTCGACGCCGCGTAGAACGAGTTGGCGTTCCCCGACGCGCCCAGCCCCCACAGGTAGAGCACCGCGGCGACCAGCAACAGACCCCACAGCGCCGGCCGCGCCCAGCGCGGCCCCCCTCCGGAACCCACCAGCAGCCCGCGCCACCCGCGCGCCGACCGCCCGGAGTCACCCGCTACCACCCGATCGCCACTCGGCATTCCCGACGGGAACGCCCCCGATAACGACGTGGACATGACAATCTCTCCTTGGCTCGGGTCCCGCTCGAAGAGCACTCAAGCTAGAGGGCGTCCCTTTCAGGTTTCGGGGAGGAACCTGGGATTCAGCTGTGAATCCGGCCACGATCCGGCCTCACCCGATACCCGTGGCGGAGCGCAGCCGATCGGCGCCGCCGGTGAGGTCCAGCACGTGTCCGGTCCAGGTGCGGCGCCGAGGCGTTCGTCAAGGCCCGCGGTCGCCATGGCGTTGGTGGAGTCGACGTCCATGACGGCCCACCGGTAGCCGCGCTCCTTCGCCCGGGCGAGCGCGTGGGTGAACACGGCCCGGTACAGGCCGCGCCCGCGCAGATCGGAGCGGGGCCCGGCCTCGACGGCTCCGAGAGCGCGTTCGGCAATGCGTTCACACGCACCACGGGCCTCTCCCCCCCGCTACCGGGGGACGGTCCGCTCCGCGTGAACCGCCGAACCGCCGTCGCGCGGCGGGCGGGCGGACAGCTCCGTCCACAGATCGAGGAAGGCCCGCAACGGCGCACCCGGCCGGGTGCCCGCCCGCCAGACGAACACCTTCCGCAGGCGGATGGCGGGCTCCATCGGCACGACGACGAATCGCCGGTCGGCCGCGAGAACCGGACTCGCGCGGGAGGTCAGGGCGATACCGATCCGCTCGGCGACCAGGGCCAGTTGGAGGGCGACGTCGTTCGTCGCATAGGCGATGTCCAGCCGCAGCCCCTCCGCCGCGAAGGCCTGGTGGACGAACGCATGTACTCCGCTGTCGGGACCGTAGCTGATGACCGGGCTCCGGACCGCCTCGTCGAGAGTCATCGGACGGTTCGCGGGCCGGCTTCCGGCGGGGAGGACCGCGACGATCCGGTCCTCCAGGAGCACCCGCGAGGCGACGGCGGCGGGTTCGCCCTCCGGTGGTCCCGCGACCACGGCCGCGTCGACCTCCCCGTCGCGGACCTTCGCCAGCAGCGAGGGGCTCGACGCCCCGGCGAGGCTCACCGAGACCCGCGGATACCGGCGGTGGTACTCCCCCAGCAGCCGGGGAACGACGGTTCCGTCCAGGCCGCCGACGGTCCCCAGTGCCAACGAGCCGCCGAGCAGACCGGACCGGTCCGCGAACTCCAGGGCGGCCGACGCGGCCGCCGCCAGACAGGCACGGGCATGCGGGAGCAGGGCGGCGCCACCGGAGGTGAGGACCACCTGCCGGGGCAGCCGCTCGAACAGGGGCTCCCCCAGTTCCCTCTCCAGGGCCTGGATCTGCTGGCTGATCGCGGGCTGCACGACGTGACAGCGGGCCGCCGCCTTCGTGAACGACCGCTCCTCCGCCACCGCGACGAAGTACTCCAGCGTACGGAGCTCCATGGCTGACAAATTATCAACTTCTCCGCCGGGAAACCCGGTTGCGACGGGTCGCGACCGATCGCGCACCGGCTCGGCGGTCTTTCGTGCGATCAGTGATCGTGACGGCTGTCATCACCACCATGTATTGGACAACCGTCGACCGGGGCCCCGAGGCTGGTGGCAGTGTGCCGGCCGACCCGCGGCCCCGGCGAAAAGGCGAGGACAGGCAGATGAGAGTGACCGTCGTCGGCGGCGGCATCGCCGGGCTCACCTGCGCCCTGAGCCTGCACGCCGCGGGCTTCGCGCCGCGGGTGTACGAGGCAGCACGGTCGATCGAGGCGATCGGTGTCGGGATCAACCTGCTGCCGCACGCCGTCCGGGAGCTCTCCGAACTCGGCCTGGGCGGCGAGCTGGCCTCCGTCGCCCTGGCCCCGCACCTGTTGAGCTACCGCGACCGGGCGGGCGGGACCGTCTGGGAGGAGCCGCTGGGCCGCGCGGCCGGGTACCGCTGGCCGCAGTACTCCGTGCACCGCGGCCGCCTCCAGATGCTGCTGCTGGCAGCGGTGCGCGAGCGGCTGGGACCGGCCTGCGTCCGTACCGGCCTGCTGTTCCAACGCTTCGAACAGAGCGCGGACGGCGTACGCTCCCACTTCCTGGACCGGTCGAGCGGTCTGCCCGTGCTCGACGACGCCGACGTGCTGGTCGGCGCGGACGGCATCGACTCCGTGGTCCGCAGCCGGCTGTACCCCGACGAGTGCCTCCCGCCCGGGAACAGCGTCCACATGTGGCGCGGGGTCGCACGACACCCGCACGTCCTCGACGGCCGGTCGATCGTGGTGGCCGGAGGGACCCCCGGCGCGAAGTTCGTCGCCTACCCCATCGAGGACCCCGCGACCGCGGGCACCGACGCCCTGCTGAACTGGGTGCTGGAGGTCCGGCACGGAGCCCCGCCTCCGGGCGGCCCCGGCCGTCGCATCGGCGTGGACGAGGCCCGCGCCGGGCTGGCTTCGTGGAACCTGCCGTGGATCGACCTCGCCGCGCTCGCCGAGGACTCCTCGGCGGTCTACGAGTACCCGATGACCGACCGCAACCCCCTGCCGCGCTGGAGCGTCGGACGGGTCACCCTCCTCGGCGACGCCGCACACCCGATGTTCCCGATGGGCATGAACGGCGGCTCGCAGTCCGTCGTCGACAGCCGGGTGCTGGCCTGGTGCCTCGCCCGGGACGACGACGCCGAGGCCGCGCTCCGCCGCTACGACCGGATGCGCCGGCCGACCGTCAACGCGATCGTGCTGGCCAACCGGGACCTGGGACCGGAGAAGTCCATCGCGCTGGCCGAGGAGCACGACGGGGCGCTGCCCGTCGGGGAGGCCGAGAAGATCGCGACCCGCTACAAGCGGTTGGCCGGAGCCACCGTGACCCAGGTCAACACCCGCCCGTCCTGGACGGTCCCCGCCGTCGCCGCCCGGGAACGGCACCTTGGGTGAGTGCGGCACTCACGGCAGGGCGTCCCTGCGCAGCGCGAGGGTTCGCCGGGCGGACGTCCGCCCGGGTGCCCTGCACGGCGGCCGGGGCCCGGTGCGGCCGCCGAGGCCGGTGGAGGTGCGGCGGAGCGTCGCACGGGGACCTCACACCGCTTCGGCGACGGCTCTACGCCTCAAGGGTCTTCGCGGCGTCGCGGATGACGTCGAGGACGAGGTCGGGGTGCGAGAGCATCGGTACGTGGCTGCTGTCGACGGCGTAGGTCTTGGCACCCATGCGCTCGGCGGCGGCCCGCTCCAGGTCCGGGTTCACCGTGCGGTCGTTGTTCGCGACGATGTACCAGCTCGGCTTCGTGCGCCAGGCGGTGCCGGGGACCTGCTGGTCGAACAGGTCGGGGACCGGCACGGCACCCGTCGCGAGGACGAGCTTCTGCTCGGCTTCCGGCAGATCGCCGCAGAAGTCGCCGAGGCCCGGCTCCAGGAGCCAGATGCGGCCGTCGGCGACGTCGACGTGCTCGAAGACGGGCGTGCGGGCGAACTTGTCCTGCTGGTCCTGCGAGGTCTCCTCCTCGCTGGGGGCGAGCGCGGCGATGTAGACCAGGGCACCCACCCGGTCGTGGGTGCCGGCCTTGGTGATCAGCGTGCCGCCGTAGGAGTGGCCGACCAGCACGACCGGACCGGGGACGTGATCGATGGAGCGGGTGACGCACGCGACGTCACCCGCGAGGGAGTCGAGGCCGTGCTGCGAAGCGGACACCTGGTGGCCCTCTGCCTGGAGCGCGGGGATGAGCTTGTTGAAGCACGACCCGTCGGCCCAGAGTCCGTGGGCGAAAACGATGCTGGCTCTGCCGGCCATGATCTTCCTCTTTCGTGGGCATCAGGGGCGGCCTGCTCGGCCCGGACCCGCGCCGGCGGGCCCATGACGGCGAGAACTTCACCGAGTACCGACACTATGACTCCTCGCAGCGATCCGCGCCTGCCGACTCGGCCGTCCCGGGGGCGGGCGCGCTGTTCCCCGCCGCTGCCCGGGCGCGGGCAGCGGGACTGCTCGACCTCGTCCGCCCCCGGATGGCCCGGGCCGCCGCTGAGGGAACGGTCCCGGTCCGTGGCCGCGTCAGCCGACCGCCCTGGCGGCGACGTGGATGAGGTCGGCGACATCGTGTCGCCCACAGGGCCGGATGTCCGGCTCCGCAGACGACGGCAGGGGCGCGGGCGGAGCGGCCGAGGCGGACCGGAGGACCGACACCGCACGTCCGCACGAGCTTGTGCCTGGCCCGTGGGCACTCGCCGCGACTTCAATGGAGGCATCCAGACCGCCCGAGTGGAGGCACGGCAGCATGCTCGACGAATCGGCCCCGGACAGGACACCGGACGACCCGCACGGATCGCTGGTCGGCCGGTCACCGGACCTGGCCCGGTTCGACGAGTTCATCGCCGCCGTCCCGGAATCGGGCGGGTCCGTGGTGCTGCTGGGCGAGCCCGGGGTGGGCAAGACGGCGCTGCTGGACGCCGTCGCCGCCAGGGCGACGGCCCGGAAGCTCCACGTCCTGCGCGCCACCGGCGTCCAGTACCGCGCCCGGACGAGCTACTCGGCCCTGTCACAGCTGCTGACGGCCACGCGCGAGCTGAGCCGCGCCGCGACCGGGGCTCCTGCCCTGGCCGCGGCGCTGGGCGTCGAGCCGGGGGCCGCCCCCGGCCCCGACGCGGTCGCCGAGGCCGTGGTCCTGCTCCTCAAGGTCATGTCCGACCACCGGCCCGTCCTGCTCGTCCTCGACGACGTGCAGTGGCTGGACCGTTCCAGCGCCGCGGTCCTGGAACGGGTCGCACGACGACTCGCGGGGAGCGGCGCGGGGTTGGTGTGCGCCGCCAGAGCCGGGGAGGAGGGCTTCTTCGACCACGGCGGACTACCGGTCCACGAACTGGGCCCGCTGAGCCCGGCCGACTCCGAGGCGCTCCTGACCCGCCGGTTCCCGGCACTGGCCGCCCGCGTCCGCCGCCGGCTGATCGCCGATGCCGAGGGCAATCCCCTGGCCCTGCTGGAACTCCCCGCGGCCCTGACCGACTCCCAGCGCACCGCGGCCGCGCCGCTCCCGCGGAGCATCCCGCTGACCCAGAGGCTGCAGGCGGCCTTCGCCGCCCGGGTCAGGACCCTGCCGGCCCCGACCCGGCACCTGTTGCTCGTCGCGGCGCTGGAGGGCAGCGGCAACCTCCAGGTGGTGCGACGCGCCGTGGCGGGCCGGTGCGGTCTGAAGCACCTGGCGCCGGCCGAGCGCGTGCGGCTGGTCCACATCGACGACGCCACCGGCCGGTTGGGCTTCCGACACTCGCTGATCCGCTCGGCCGTGGTCGACCTCGCCTCCAGTGACCAGCGGCGCGGCGTGCACCGCGCGCTGGCCGAGGCGTGGACCGGTGTGCCCGAGCAACGGGTCTGGCACCTGGCGCAGGCCTCGATCGGCCCCGATGCGGAGATCGCGGCCCTCCTGGAGGAGGTCGCCGAGGTCAGCGCCCGCCGCGGCGACGGGCCGAACGCGGTGGAGGCCCTGGTCCGCGCCGCCGGGCTGAGCCCGACCGGGGCGGAGCGCGCCCGTCTGCTGGCCGGCGCGGCGTACGTCGGCGCCAGCCTGACGGGGGGCCTGCGCGAGGTCCCCCGTCTGCTGGAGGACGCCCGTGAGGCGGACCCCGGTGCCGACTCGCTCCCCCAGGCGATGGCGGCCTCGGTGTTCCTGCTCAACAGCTACGGTGATGTCGACACGGCCTTCCGGCTGCTCTACGGGGCCATCGAGCAGCGGCGGTCGGCCCGGATCCCGGACGCGGCCCTGCCGGAGGCACTGGCAGCGCTGCTCATGGTCTGCGTGTACGGCGGGCGTTCCGAGCTGTGGGCGGACTTCGACGTTCTGGTGACCGGGCTCGACCCCCTGCCGGACACCCTCCACCTCATGCGGACCGTCTTCGGGGACCCGGCCCGGGCCCGGCCGTCGGACTGGGCGCGGCTCGACGCCGCGGCCGCGGCACTGACCACCGAGCGGGACCCGGTCCGGATCCTGAAGGTGGGCACCGCCTGCGCCTACGGCGACCGCCTGGGACTGGTCGAGGAGTCGCTGCGGCGCATGGCAGCCGGGGGCGGCCGGGGCGAGAACATCCTCCCGGCGATCCAGGCGCTGTCCCTGCTGAGCAACCACGCCTGGTTCTCCGGACGGTGGCCGGAGGCGCGGCGCCTCTGCCGTGAGGCGCTGGACCTCTGCGAGGAGTTCGACTGTCCGCTGCGATCGTGGACGGCGACGTTCACCCTCGGCTGCGTGTCCGCGGCCTGCGGCGACTTCGACGCCGCCCGGGCCTGCGCCGACCGGATGGACCAGTGGGCCGGCTCCCGGCGGGCCGGGGCCGTACGCCGGTACGCCGCGCAGGTCCGGGCGACGATCGCCCTGGCGCAGGGCGAGTTCGAGCAGGCGAACCGGCACCTGAGCGTCATCTCCGCACCGGGAACACTGGCGCCCTTCGTCGGACAGGCCCTGTGGGTCTTCCTCGACGCCGCCGAGGCCGCGGTGCGCACCGGACGACGCGACCGGGCGCTGAATCACGTGGCCGCCGCACGGGCCGCGGGCCTGGACACGGTCTCGCCGCGGTTGAGGATGGTCGTGCTCGCCGCAGCCGGTCTCGCCGCCCCGGACGACGACGAGGCCGTGGCGCGGTACCGGGAGGCGCTGGCGGTCGCGGGATCCGAGCGCTGGCCGTTCGAGCGGGCCCGGATCCGCCTCTACTACGGCGAACGCCTGCGCCGGGCCAAGGCCCCCGCGCAGGCCCGGCACCACCTGGCTGCCGCGGGCGAGGCCTTCGGCTGGCTCGGGGCCGTCCCCTGGGCGGAGCGCGCCGGCGCGGAACTGCGCGCCTGCGGCGCCCCGGCCCGCGGCGTCGGCGACCGGGGGCCGCTGACGCCGCAGCAGTGGGAGATCGCCAGCCTCGCCGCCCTGGGACTGTCCAACAAACAGATCGGCGCCAGGCTCTACCTCTCCCCCCGCACCGTCTCCACCCATCTCTACCAGGCCTTCCCCAAGCTCGGTATCACCAGCCGGGCCTCCCTCCGCGACGCGCTGGAGGGGGTGGAACGTCCGCCGCGCTGACCGCCGACGGACGGATCCGCCCGGCCAGACCCCCTTCGACGCAGGAGCACAGGCGCAGGCCGGGACGCCCGGCCGCCGTCGGTGGTCGGCCTCGGCCGCTCCGGGTCCGGGTCCGGGTCCGGGTCCGGGTCCGGGCCGCCGGGTCAGAGCTCGGCGTGGTTCCAGTCACCGGTGGAGCTGACCTGGCTGGTGACACCGATCAGCATCGCCATCCAGCGCTGCACGTCGCCGAAGGAGTAGAACGTGCCGACCCCGGTGACGTTGACCGACGGGGTGTTGGGGTTGTTGCTGACGTCGTAGGCGTACCGGGAGATCTGGTCCCAGGCGTTCTCCAGGTACTGCTGCCGCTCGGGGAGCCCCTGGTACACCGGCCGGTTGCCGCCCTGGATGTCCCGGGTGACGCCGTAGACGTCCCAGAACCGCGCGGCCTCGGAGGTGAACTGGATCATGAACATCAGCGACCTGGCGACGTTCTGCTGCGCGGCGCCGTACGGGTAGCCCGTGCTCGCGAGGTTGTCGATCGAGGCCGTGAGGTCGTTCCACCCGATCGGCATCGACTCACGCCCGCGGCCCGCGGCCTGCCGCATGGCGTTGTAGTTGGAGCCGAAGGACAGCTGGCTGAGGCTGTGGTTCGGGGGCAGCAACGGGTGGCCGCTCAGGGCCTGGAAGAGGTTGGGGAAGTCCGTGAAGTCGTTGAAGAAGTAGGTCGTCCCGTTGGCCTGGCTGGTGAAGCCCCGCAGGTACAGGTCGTGCGGCGTGACCCAGAGCCACACCGTGCGGCCGTCCGGCGAGGTGAGGTCGATGCGGATCAGCCGGCTGGTCGGCTGCGACTGGGTCTGCCAGACGCCGTTGCGGTACTCGTGCCCGGCGGCCTGCCGCAGGCTGTTGACGAAGGCCGCGTAGTTGTTCTGGGCGGAGGAGCCCGGCGAGCCCAGGTTCAGCCAGACGTGACCGATGTCGTGGTCGTTGACGTCGGCCCGGGCCGGACCCGGCGCCAGGAGGGAGGTCGCGAGTGCGACGAGAAGCGCCGCGAGCACGAGGACGCGACGGTGCAGCGGGCGGGTGGCGGGCGGTTCGGAGACTTCCGTGCGCATCTCGGTTCCCTTTCGAGGGCGGGCCGGGGGATGGGGACCGGGCGTCGGCCGGTCCCCGTCCCCCGGGCATCGCGTGGTCCGAGGAGCGGGCGGGAGCAGCGCGGCGGCATCGTCCTCGTTCACGGAGGCGTCGTGGACGGCTCCGGTTCCCGGTCCGATGCGGCCGCCGGTGTCAGGTTCTCCCGTCCACGCCGAGGACATGACGGTGTGCCGGCAACGGTGTGCCGGCCCCACCATAGGAACGCTCCATGGGCGGCCGCTTCCGTCATGTGACGTAGTTCGGCCGGCCCCGGCACCCCGGTCCGGTCGTGTGCATCACGCAGGGCGGCGCCGGAAGCCGACGTGCCCGGTGGCGAGGAAGCCGATCGGCGTCGAACCGACCGCCCCGCCGACCGCGTGCACGCCGACCCCGTCGACCGCGTCGGCGCCCGGCCGGTACTTGAGGCCGGCCGCCGCAGCGCCGACCGCGCGCCCGGGGACCAGCCCGATCACGACGGCCCCTCAGGCCAGGGTGAGGTGGGGTTCGAGCGTCACCTCGAAGAGGCGGTCCCACGGCAGTTCGATGTGGATGTCACCGACGGCGGCGAGCTCGGCGGTGCGGCTGGTCGCGCCGCGGCGGCCGAGGAGGAGGCGGTGGCCGGCGAAGTGGTCGGTGAAGTACTGGCGGGTCACCGGGGCCAGGCGGTCCCGGACCCAGCCGTCGAAGACGGCCTTCTGCTCGGCCGTCAGGTTCAACGGGTTCCAGCCCCTGGACCTGGCCTCCGCGTAGGCGGCCTTCTGGATGACGTTCTTCCAGTGGTCGTCCTTGACGAACCGGTAGAGCAGGTACTCCGCGTGCGCCCGGCCCGGCCCGGTCAGCGCCGGCACCCCCATTCCGCTGGTCGAGCGCTTCAGGAAGGCCCAGCGGGCGGTGCCGTGGGCCAGGGCCAGGCCGAGGGCGTTGCCGCCGGTGTTCCAGCCGGAGTACGACAGCAGCGCGGCGAGGTCGACGCGCTGCTCCAGTTCGGCCACCAGGTCGTGGTCGGCGCGGTTGACGAAGACCGGGTCCACCACGACGACCGACTCCCCGGCCGCCGTCAGCCCGGCGACCCGGCGGGCGAACGCGGTGAGGTCGGCGGCGCGCCGGTCCCCTGTCGCCGAAGGGGTGTTGACCATGAGCACCAGGTCGGCGCGGCCGTCGACGACGGTGCCGCCGACGGACTTCACGTGCCGGCGGATGTTCTCCGCGAACGGGATGCCTTCGAGTTCCGCCGTCCACTGCTCGCCGGAGATCCCGGCGTACTCCACCCGGTAGGTGGGCGAGGTGCCCGCGGCGATCAGCCGGGCGACCAGCAGCGCGTCGACCTCGTCCGCGCCGGGGAAGACCTCGACCCGCGAGCCGACCCCCAGCCGCTCGACCAGCTTTTCGAGCTCGACGCGTTCGGCCCGGGCCAGGCCCACCGGGGCGGTGTCGTCCTCGGAGAGCACCAGATGGCTGATGGTGCCGTCGGCGACCCACTCGACCATCTGCCGGTTGACCTCGTGGTTGCGGGCCCGCGCCTTCAGGTAGTCGTCGACCACCGCGTCCGGGATGGTGGCCCGCACGGCCGTGAGCCGGGGCCGCAGGTCCTCCCGGCCGAGGTTCTCCACCTGGTCGTACAGCTTGGCCCACTCGACCAGCGCGGCCACGTACTGTTCGAGGTCGGGGTTGCCGGGGGTCAGCGCGAGGCGCTGGATGGTGTCGTGGACCACGATCTGCGCGCTCGGCCGGGCCGCCCGCAGGGCCCGGATCGCCGCGATGTTGGCCCGCGCCGATTCGAGGGTGGGCGCACCCGTGCGGGAGGCGATCAGGCCGCCGTAGGCGAGCATGCTGACCGAGATCACGTACTCGTCCGCGCCGGCCGAGCCCAGCCAGCGGGCGACGGCCGCGCCGTCCCCGGGCCGGAAGAAGCGGCCGAGGGTCTCGCGCGGCGGCAGTACGAGGTCGACGCCGGCGACGGCGGCGGTCATGGTGGGGCAGTAGACGTTGACGGGCCGGTCGTCGAGCGGGACGAGGGCGATCCGGCGGCTCGGACGTGGGGCCGCGGTGGCCGTCTGCGGGGTGAGGCCCAGCAGCGGGGCGGCCAGGACGGCGGCTCCGGCGGTAAGGACCGTACGTCTTCTCATCAGGGGTGCACTCCGTTCGCGTCGGCGTGAGCGGGAGCCGAACGGGCCAGCTCCCTGGTCAGGTAGAGGGGTGAGGTGATGGCGTTGCCCACCACCACGGCGTGCGCCCCGGCGGCGTAGGCGCGTCGCAGGTCGTCCGCCGTGCGGTAGCGGCCCTCGGCGATCACCGGAACGGACAGCCGCCCGGCGAGGCGTTCCAGCAGGCCGAGGTCGGGCCCCGGGGTCTTCGGGGTGTGCGCGGTGTAGCCGGAGAGCGTGGTGGCGACGGCGTCGGCGCCCGCGTCGGCCGCGGCCCGTCCCTCCGCCTCGGTGGACACGTCCGCCAGGACGAGGACGCCGGCGGCGTGCGCGGCGGCGACGACGGCCGCGAACGGCTCGGGGCGCGAACGGTCGGTGGCGTCGACGGCGACCAGGTGCGCCCCGGCCTGCGCGACGGCTCGGACGTGCCTGCCGGTCGGCGTGATCACGACCGGCCCGGGGCCGTCCTTCCACAGGCCGATGACCGGCACGTCCACCGCCGCCCGCACGGCGGCGATGTCCTCGGGGCTGTTGGCGCGGATGCCGGCCGCGCCGCCGAGGACCGCGGCGGCGGCGACCTTCGCCTGCACGGATGCGTCGCGCATCGGGTCGGCGGGTTCGTCCGGCAGCGGCTGGCAGGAGACCACCAGTCCGCCGCGGAGGGTGTCGAGAACGTTCACTGGGGCTCCGTTTCGGTGGTGCGTGCGGGAAGGTGACCGACTACGGCCGGGGGCCGCGTTCGGCAGGACCGGGACCGGCAGGACCGGGACCGGCAGGACCGGGACCGGCAGAGCCGTGGCTGACAGAGCCGGGATCGACCCGCCCCGGACCGGTGGATCCCGGGCCGGCGGGCCCCGGACCGGCGGGCCCGGGACCGGCGGGCCCCGGACCGGACGGCGGGCACACGGCTCGCCGGACCATCGCCGCCCGGGCCGCGCCGACGGCGACCGCCGCGTCACCGAGCGCCGCCGGGACCAGCGACACGTCGGCGTGGACCGGCAGCCGCTCGGCGTCGTACGCGCTCCGGGCGTACGGCAGCAGCGCCCGGCCGGCCCCACCGGCCACCACCACCGTCTGCGGATCGAGCAGCGCCACCAGACCCGCGAGGGCCCGGCCGAGCGCGTGGCCGGCGGTGGCGAGGACCTCCACGGCGGCCGGGTCGCCGGCGGAGCAGCGGGCGGCGACCTCGCGGCCGGTGACGTCCACCCCGGTGCGCAGCCGGTAGGCGCGGGCGAGCCCGGTGCCGGAGGCCACGCCCTCCAGGTGCCCGGTGCGCCCGCAGCCGCAGGGCAGCTCGTCGGCGTCCGGAGCCGGCAGATGAGCCGTCTCCCCGGCGCCGCCGCGCGCCCCGTGGTCGACGGCGCCGCCGCGGACCAGTCCGCCGCCGAGGCCGGTGCCGACCGCGACCAGCAGCACGTGTGCGCGACCGCGGGCGGCCCCGGCCCAGCTCTCGCCGAGGGCGGCGGCGTTGACGTCGTTGTCCACCACCACGGGCCGGCCGATGCGCCGGGCCAGCGCGTCGGCCACCGGTGTCCCGGCCCAGCCGGGAAGGGAGTCGGTCGCGTACCGGACGACGCCGGTGGCCGGGTCGATGAGACCCGCGGCGCCGACGCCGACCGGACCGGCGCCGCCGAGGCGCCGGGCCAGGTCGGCGGCGGTCCGCAGCACCGCGTCCGGGCCCTGCGCGGCCGGGGTGTCGGCCCGCGCCCGGTCGAGCACGGCGCCGTCGGGTCCGACGAGGGCGGCCAGCGTCTTGGTGCCGCCGATGTCGATGCCGAGTGTGGCGTTCACTTCAGCCCCGTATGGGCGAGGCCCTCGATGAATTGCTTCTGGGCGATGACGAACACGATCAGCACCGGGACCGCGGTCAGCGACGCCGCGGCGAGCTGGACGTTCCACATGGCCCCGCCGTAGGAGTCCACGTACTGGGTGAGCGCCTGCGGCAGGGTGAACTTCTCCGGCGAGGAGAGGTACACCACCGGCTCCAGGTAGAGGTTCCAGCTCTGCAGGAAGGTGAAGATCCCGACGGCGCCGAGCGCCGGCCTGGCCAGCGGCAGTGCGATCCGCCAGAACGTGCCGAAGTAGCCGATGCCGTCGATCCGGGCGGCCTCCTCCAGCTCGTTGGGCAGGCTGATGAAGAACTGCCGCATGATGAACGTGGCCATGACGCTCGGCGCGCCGAAGATCGGCACCAGGATCAGCGGCCAGTGGGTGTTGACCAGGCCGAGGTCGTTGAACATCTGGAAGAGCGGGACGATGGTGACCTCGCTCGGGATGAGCAGGCCCACCAGCACCACCAGGAACAGCGCGTTCTGGCCGCGGAACCTGATGCGGGCGAAGGCGTAGCCGGCGAGCGAGGACACGATCATCGTCCCCGCCGTCACCAGCGCGGCGATGTAGAGGCTGTTGACGTACTGCTGGACGAACGGGCGGCCGTCGAAGACGTCCCGGTAGGCCGAGAACGTCGGGTTGGCCGGGAAGAGCTTCGGCGGGTAGGAGAAGATGTCGCCGATGGGCTTGAACGACGACGTGACCATCCACCAGGTCGGGAAGACGAAGGGGATCGCGAGCACGCAGAGCAGGCCGTACAGGGCGACCCGGGTGCGCGGCGGGATTTTACGATTCATAGAAGACCCACCTCTTGCGCATCTGCCACTGCAGCACGGTGAGCGCCAGCACGATCAGCAGCAGCAGGATGGACAGGGTCGCGCCGTAGCCGAAGTGATGGAACTGGAAGGCCTGCTGGTAGAGGTAGTAGACGAGCACGGTGGTGGACAGCTTCGGGCCGCCCTGGGTGAGCACCGCGATCTGCGCGAACACCTGGAGCGAACCCACGATGGTGATCACCGACGTCAGCAGGATCGTCGGGCTGATCAGCGGCAGGGTGATGGACCGGAACCGGGTCCACGCGCCGGCCCCGTCGACCCGGGCCGCCTCGTACAGCTCCTTGGGCACGCCCTGGAGCGCGGCCAGGAACAGCACCATGTTCAGACCGACGTTCTTGAACACCTGGACGACGATGACCGAGAGCATGGCGGTGCCCTCGCCGCGCAGCCAGTTGGGTCCGTCGATGCCGACGGTGCGCAGCAGGCCGTTGATGCCGCCGTTGTTCTGGAGCAGGAAGCCCCACACGATGGTCCAGGCGACCAGCGACACCACGACGGGGGAGAAGAAGAGCGTGCGGAACACCGTCATTCCGCGCAGCTTCTGGTTGAGCAGGACGGCGAGCAGGAGGGCCAGGGAGAGGTTGAGCACCACCAGGCCGACCGAGAACAGGGCCGTGGACTTCAGGACCTGGGGCAGGTTGGCGTCGTCCAGCAGCTGGGTGTAGTTGTCGCCGCCGGTGTAGTGGAAGTCGCCGGCCAGCACGTTCCACTCGTACAGGCTGTACCGGAGGACCAGGGCGATGGGCAGCAGCACGAAGACGGCGCTGCCGAGGAGTTGGGGCGCGATGAACGCGAGGCCGGCGAGCTGGTCACGTCGGCGCCGGGTCCAGAACGGACGTCGCGGCGGCTGCCCCGCGGTGGCGGACCCGCTCTCGGGCGGGTCTGCCACCGCTGTTCGCGGGGAGACGGACATGGTCACTTCCCCAGCAGCGGGGAGATGTTCTTGCACAGGTCGCCGAGCACGCCCTTGACGTCGGCGTTCGGCGTCCACAGCGGGTCGAGTCCGGCGCGGACCCGCTGGGCGAGTTCGGCCTGGCCGGCGTGGCCCGGCTTGACCACGCCCTTCTTGACGCCGCTGACGACCACGCTGTCGAGCTGCTCGTTCTTCAGCAGCGGGTTGGTCTTGGCCAGGTTCTCCGCGGTGAGCTGGGACTCCCGGGGCGGCGGGAAGTAGGCGGCGAGCTTGGCGGAGTTCTGCGGGTTGGTGAAGTAGGCGAGGAAGTCCTTGGCCTCCTTGGTGTGGCCGCCCCGCTTGACGACGCCTATGCCGGCCTGGCCGATCACCGAGTAGTCGCCGCCCGGTCCGGCCGGCAGCGGCACCAGGTCCCAGTCGAACTTGGCGCCGTCCAGCAGCGAGGCCCGGCTGATCTGGGTGATGGTCATCGCCGCGTCGCCGGTGAAGAAGTCGGCGGACTCGCCGGGGCCCGGCATCGCCTTGTCCTCGAATATCCCCTTGTGCAGGGCGGTCATCGCGTCGACCATCGGCTGGCTGTCGAAGGTGCAGGTCTTGCCGTCGGCACTCCAGGGCTCGGCCTTCCAGCCGCCCCAGAAGGTGGCCGCGTTGCCCCACTCCTTGTACTCGAAGTCACGGATCACCACGCCGGCCTTGCCGGTGGCGCGGTGCACCTCGGCGCCCTCGGCGAGCACGGTCGCCCAGTTCCACGTGCCCGCCCCGATGAGCTCGGCCGGGGTCTGCTGGCCGGCGGCCTTCAGCAGGTCGTGGTTGACGAAGACACCGAACGGCGAGGTGGAGAACGGGTACGCGTACAGCTTGTCGTCGCGCTTCCAGAGCTTGGTGGTGCTCGGGATCAGGTCGTCGTACTCGTAGCCGCCGGTCTGCTTCAGGGTGTCGTCGAGCGGCACCAGGGCCCCGGAGCTGACGAAGTCGGCCGCGTCCGTCTCGAAGACCCACGCGAGGTCGGGGGCGTTGCCGCCGGTCATCTGGGTGGTGAGCGCCGTGCTGTAGCTGTCGAACGGCAGCGGGTCGAACTTGATCTCCTTGACCTCGGGGTGGGCCGCCATGTACTCGGCGGCGATCTCGTTGAAGAGCGTCAGGTGCGGCTTGTTGGAGGTCCAGACCGTCATCCGCAGGCTCACCGGGCCCTTCTCGCCCTCCGAGCCCTCTCCACCGCAGGCGGCCAGGACCAGCGTTGCGGACATCGCGGCGGCGACCGTGGCCAGCCCTCTTCGAATCGACATGGTGTTCTCCTCGGTGGTGCGTGGGGCCTAGTAGCCCGTGATGTCGGGCCAGCGCAGTTCGACGCCGGCCGCGGTGAGCTGGTCCTGGAAGGCCGAGAGCAGGTCGGGGTTCTCCCGGACCGAGCGGGGGCGGGTCCCGTGGTCGAGGCAGAAGGCGGCGAGCGCGCCGGCGGCCTCCCCGATGTTCCACTCGACCGGGTGGACCCGGTAGGCGCCGTTGGTGATGTGGGTGGTGCCGATGTTCTTGCCGGCGGGCAGGAGGTTCTCGACCCTCTGCGGGAGGAGCGCGCCCAGCGGGATCTCGAACGGGCTGCAGCCGACGTCGATGTAGGTGTCGCCGCCCGTCGAGGGGTGCAGGTCGATCCGGTACATGCCCAGGCCGACGGAGTCCGGGTAGCGCACGGCGCCCCGCTCCCCGCGGACGGCGAGCGAGAGGTCCTGCTCGACGACGGTGTAGTCGGCCTTGATCCGGCGCGCCTCGCGGATGTACGGGGCCTGGGCCAGGCCGTCGGCGCCGCCGGTGACGTCGCCGCGCAGCCGCAGCCCCGGGAATCCGGTGCCGCCGTCCGGGCGGGGCGCCTCGGTCTGCATCCAGTACAGGAAGGCGAAGCTCAGTTCCCTGGCCCGGCGCAGGTGGTCGGCGGCGTCGGGGACGTCGAGGACCGGGCCTTCGAGGTAGTCGATCATCGGCCAGTTGACCAGGGTGATGTCGCTGGCGTAGGCGCCGTCGGTGAAGGTGCCGCGGGCGGCGATCCGGCGGAACGTCCACAGGTTGGCGTTGCCGGGGTTGACGCGCTGGTCGGCGTTGACCGCCAGCGGGTCGTCGCTGGGGTTGGGGCTGAAGTCGTGCCCGACGCGCTCCAGCGTCCTGGGGTGGGGGTACTGCCAGGACAGCAGCGGTCCGCCCCACACCTCGGGCTGGTAGGACCGCCAGAAGTCGTAGTCCGCGGGCTTGTCGATGGTGTGGTCGCCGTCGACGTGGTCCATCGCGAAGCACACCGACACGGCCTGCATGTTCAGCGGCTGGGCGACCTGCGGGGCGCTCGGCTCGCCGGTGTCGGCGGCGGACTCGAAGCCGGTGACGTACTCGGTGCCGGTGAGCGGCAGCAGGTCGCCGGTCTCGGTGGCGTCCAGCACGTAGGCGGCGGTGGCGTGGATCTTCTCGCCGGTGTCGCGGTGGGTCAGGGTCACCGCGGTCACCCGGTCGCCGTCGGTGTCGGCGGCGGTCGGCCGGTACGGCTGGAGGACGGTGAGGCGCCCGGCGGCGCGGTGGGGCGCGAGCATCGCCTCGATGACCGCCAGCGCGACCCGCGGTTCGTGGCAGAGCTTGCTCACCCAGCCCCCGCCGGGGTTCAGTTCGAGGCGGGCCCTGGCCCGTTCGGTGAGCGGGTAGTGCCGGCGGTAGTAGTCGCGGATGCCGTCGCGCAGGGCGCGGTAGCCGGCGGTGACGCCGAACTGCTCCACCCAGGAGTGCTCGTCCGGCGGCACGGCCTGGCTGGTGAGCTGCCCGCCGATCCAGTCGAACTCCTCGGTCAGCACCACGGTCCGGCCGGCGCGGGCGGCGGCGAGCGCCGCGGCGACGCCGCCCAGCCCTCCGCCGACCACCAGCACGTCACTGCGTATCTCGGTCAAGAACGGTCCTTTCTCGGTTCGCCGAGGGTCTGCCCCTCGACGAAGTGGCACGGCAGAAGCCGCTGGAGCGTGGTGGTCGGGCGGTCCTCCAGTAAGGCGGCGAGGAGTTCCACCGACTGCCAGCCCATCTCCCGGCGCGGAATGCGGAACCCGGTGCTCCTGATGTCGGCGTCCGCCGAATCGGCCGGGACGCCGGTCACCACGACCGACAGGTCACCGGGCACGTCGACGCCCCGCTCCCGGGCGGCCCGGATCAGCGCGACCCCGTCGGCGTAGCCCTCGACCACGGCGGTGGTGACCCCGGCGGCGAGCAGCGCGTCCAGGGTCTCCCCCGCGGACCGGCCGGCCGTCCGCTCGTGCCGGCCGCTCCCCCCGGTGCCGGCGCGGAACCCCTTCATCCGGTCGTCGGCGGACTCCGCCCCCTCCCCCGCCCCGACGTAGGCGAACTCGCGGTGCCCGAGCTCCCGGGCCCGCTCGACCAGCTTCTGCGTGGCGGCGGCGTAGTCCGCCCCCACGCAGGGCACCGGGCCACCCGCGTCGTCGCGTCGGCCGACTGCCACGAACGGGTAGTTCTCGCGATTCAGCCGGGCCAGCTCGTCGTGCGGGATGTCACGGCCGAGCAGGATGCAGCCGTCGGCGATCCGCAGCCGGTTGTTCTCGTGGAACACCTTGCGCCGCCCGTCGACGACCGGAGCGCTGGTGAACAGCAGCAGGTCGCACCTGAGCTGCTCGGCGCACTCCTCGATGCCGCGCAGGAACGGGTAGTAGAAGTCGGCGCTGGTGCTCGGGAACACCGATTCGTAGGTGAACACGCCGATGATCTGGTTGAGCTGACGCACCATGCGGCGGGCCACGGGGTCGGCCGCGTAGCCGGTCTCCCGGATCACGTCGAGGACGCGCTGCCTGGTCTCGGGAGCGATGCGGGTCGTCGCGTCGGTCCTGTTGTTCAGCACGAGCGAGACCACCGCCTGGCTGACGCCGGCGAGGCGAGCGATGTCACGCTGCGTGATCCTTGACACGGGGGAACTCCTCCGGAGGCGGCAAGGCCGGCGCTGATAATACGTATTATCAGCGGGATGATCAGTGACGCTACTCGGGCCGTTACGCGGTGTCAACGGTCTTGAGGGGTTTTGCAGGGATCCTGAACAATCGGGGCGAGTGGCCGACATGTCGGAGCAACGGTCGATTTGCCCCACCCCCGCGTTCCCGGGGTGGCCGGCGTCCGTTCACCCGCTGTCCAGCAGCGGCCGCACCCGGGCTCCGGCAACCCCTCCCGGGTTCCCTGCGCCGACTACCGCCTGTCACCCCCCGGGGCCGCCGGGTCGGTGTGCGTGGGGACGCGGGGGCGGAGGCGCCGTCGGCCCCCGGGGAAAATCCGGAGGAGCGGACGGCCGCGCGCTGCTACGGTCGGGCGCCATGAGCTGGCTTCCCGATGACTTCGTCCACCCCGTCCTGGTACCGCTGCCGGGGGGTGGCCACCACCTGCGGCCGATCCGGGAGTCGGACGCCCCGCTCGACTATCCGGCGGTGATGGGTTCGCGCGAGCGGCTGTGGACCGTCTTCGGCCCGGCCTGGGGCTGGCCGGCCGCCACCATGACCTATGAGGCCGACCGGGCCGACCTGTTGCGGCACGAGAAGGAGATCGCCGCACACCAGTCCTTCAACTACGCGCTGTTCGACGCGGCGGAGACCGCCCTGCTCGGCTGCGTCTACATCGACCCGCCGGAGCGGGCCGGAGCGGACGGCGAGATCTCCTGGTGGGTGGTCGACGAGCTGGTGGGCAGCGCGGTCGAGCAGGCCCTCGACGCGCTGGTGCCGCAGTGGATCGCCGCCGACTGGCCGTTCGAACAGCCACGTTTCCTCGGCCGCGAGATCTCGTGGTCGGACTGGCTCGCCCTGCCGCAGCGTCCCGACGCGTAGCCAGCCGTTGCCCGCACCGATCGCGAAGGCCGCCGCTGGAACGGGAGTCGCGACCGCGCCCCCGGCTCGCGGGTGCGGTCGTGGCTGCGCGCCATCACCTCGGCGCCGCCCGTCCTGCCGCCGGTGCGCTGTTCCCGCCGCGGCCCGGGCGGGAGGGGACGGTCTGTCAGTCCCGGCCGGTAGGTTGACGACCATGACCTCCGTGAACGCCACGACCCCCCGCGCCCGGACCGGCCTGCGGACCACCACCGCCTCCATCCCCGTCACCAGGGACGCCCCCCGCAGCCACCCCACCCTCGACGTGGTCCCGCTGTGGGCCGCGCCTCACGCCGCGGTCCTCCCGGCGGCACCGGGGCGCTGAGCCGGGAGAACGGCGTGCGCGGCGGGGCCCCGGGGCTGGGTGGGTGAGACGCTGTCACCGTGACAGAACGGCAGAGTTTCCGGACGCACCTGCGGCGGGCCGCCACCGGCATCCTGGAGCGCGTCCCCGAGCATTTGAAGCACGAGATCTACGTCCTGGCCTTCAACATCTGGCGCATCGACGCCGACAACCGCCGTCCGTACGTGGACATCGGCTACAACACGGAGAGCCGGTACGAGGAGCAGATGCACCTGGGCTCCGATCGCCGGGAGGTGCGCTGGAACTACGCCTTCTGGATCCTCGACGGCTTCGACAGGCTCGGCAACGTCCCTGAGGACCGGGTCGGCGGCCCGCTCTACGAGGCGGAGGCCAGGGACCTCGGCATCTGGTACGACGGCGAGTTCGATCTCGGCCGGATGCCGGCGGACGACGGGCTTCGCGCGAAGTCCGGCCTTCTCGAACTCCACTTCCACGACGCCGTCGTCGGCCTCGCCCGTCACCTCCACGACAGCGGCACCATCGAGAGGATCTTCGGCCGTCCGCTGCCCGTGGTCGTGTTCGACATGGACTGCCCGGGCTGGGAGGAGGAGGCCACCAGGGCCGCCAACTCGGCCGAGCTGATCGAGGACTTCCTGGCGTGAGTCCGCTCAGGGCGAGGGGAAGGAGATCCGGAGGCCGTAGCGCTCCTCCAGTTCGTGGACCTTGCGGGGGACGCTGTCGCCCAGGGTGTCGATCTCGGAGCGGTGCCCGGCGCGGAAGTCGTCGCGGAGCTTGGCGCGCAGTGGCTCGCGGACGGCTTCGACCGGGGCCATGCAGGTCGCGTACACCTCGCCGAGGCGGGAGACGGCGGGGGCGTCGGCGGCCTGGATGCTCTGGTCGACGACCGCGAAGAACGCCTCCTCCCCCTTGGCCCGCACGCCGTGCCCGGCGAGGCAGCCGTCGAGCTGCCGGTAGGCCGCGTCGACCTCCTGGTGGCGCCGCAGGGCGGCCGCCGCAGTGAACCACTGGGCCTGCAGCGGGGCGTAGAGGTCCTTCAGCTCCCGCATGGCCTTCGCGCCGTCCTCGAAGCACTGCTGCTGCTCGGGTCCGGGGGTGGAGCGGCCCGGGGCCGCGCCGGCGGCGGAGGCGGACTCGCCGGGGGCCAGGCCGCCGTCGAAGCCGTGGGCCTGGATGAAGGGCAGGTCGGGGATGTCCATGACGCGGAAGAACATCCCGGGCGTCGTCACGGGTTCCGCGAGGCCCCGGGAGCGGGCGCAGGTGCGGGTCGCGGCGTTCGCCACCAGGGTGGTGAAGGTGTCCAGGCCCTGGGACCAGCGGGTCTCCGCGCCGGTCGACGGCAGCAGCATGGCCGAGACGTCCGTCGGCATCGTCCAGGTCACGGGGATCGGCGGCCGGGGCACGGCCGAGCGGGCGGCGGTCGGCGCGGCCGGGCCGGTGGCCGTGCTCGCACAGGCCGTCGCGCCGAGGAGCAGGACGGCGCCCACGCATGCCTGGACGATGCCGGCGGGCCGACGGGGGTGCCGGGTGGGGCGTCGCAACGTGCCGTCCTCTTCGGGTGGTGGCCGGTGGTGGAGGTGGTGCCGGCAGGCGCCCCGGGCGCGGGGCGCCTGCCGGCGGGGTGGGACGGGCGGGGCCGCGCCGGCCCCGGATGTCAGTGCTGGACCTTCACGACGCCCCAGCCGGACTGGTACGCGGCGACACCGAAGGTGCGGCCCGAGGTCAGGTTGGAGATCAGGACGACGGAGCCCAGGCTGTAGGAGCCGTCGTTCAGCCAGTGGTAGCCGGACGCGGCGGCCTGCCAGTTGCCGTTGGCGTCGACGTACATGCCCTCGTAGCCGTCGTTGTGCCGGCCGCCCGAGGCGCCCGCGAACACCAGGTTGACGTCCCGGCAGGCGTCGTTGGCCTTGGTGGTGGTCCACCCGACGGTGCGCTGGCCGGTGTAGAGGGTGTCCTCCTGGCAGCTCAGCGCGGAGGCCGACGGCGCGAGGGCGATCGTGGACGCGGCGAGCGTCCCGATGAGGCCGAGGGCGGCGGTGGTCTTCTTCATGATTCGTCCCCCATGGGTGGTCGTGCGGCGACCGCCGCCGACGGGTGCGGCAGCGATGACCGGTGTGAGTGGTGGGCCTCGGAGCGAGTTCCGGGCTCGGCTCAAAGGTAGGCGGAGAATCGGCGGCTCCCCGGGGCTTGACGCCGTTTCACCGGCGGCTGACGGTGTCTCACGCCGCTGACCTGGGCTTTGGGACGACGGCGGAGGCGGAAGTGGAGACACGCGCGCCCGGCGCCGGGGGGCCTCGCCCGTTGAAAGGGGGGCGACAGCGGCCGATCACTCGCCCGTCCGGCCCACGACCTCACACTCTATGACGCGTACACCGCAATGAATACCCGGGCCGGCCCGCGCACCGGATCAGGTGATGACCCGTTCCCCGCCCGGCCTCCGCCCGATGAAGCGACGGGCTCGCCGTCACCGCGGCCGTGACCGTCCCGCCGGCCACCTGGCCGTGACCGGGCCCGGCCCTCGGCCGGGTGGTCGCCCGGGTCGGGATCCGAACGGGGGACGGGCCCGGGCTTCTCCGGCGGCGACCTGCGGGAATCGGCGGCTCAGCCGGCGCGCGCCGTCCACTCCGGCGGCGTCCACAACCGGGCCTGGGCGCTGCCGACCTGGATCAGCGCTCCGGTGTGCCGATCCTGACGCGCCGGGCGGAACCCGTCGATCGCGAACACCCGCTGTCCGCTGGTGATGTCGACGCCCTGCAGACCGGCCTCGCCGGCGATCAGCAGATGCTCGCCGTCGGTGAAGAAGCCGAGATCGCCGACCGGCCAGGGGAACGTCGCGACCGCCTCGATCCATCGGACGCCCGGCGAGCGCCGTCGGATCGCGGTGGGGTCGAGGACGTGGACGGTACCGCGGCCGGCGTCGTCCCGGTCGTACACCGCGATCCGCTCGTCGTCGATCCACACCACCGGCCCGTTCCACTGCGAGACCTCGGGATACACCGCATGGCTGGGGCCGTCCTCGGACTCGTACGGGTTGTCGTGCAGCCAGGTGGTCAGGCTCCACACCGCAGGCATCCCGCACGGCTGCCACACCCAACCGCCGTCGTAGACACGGGTCCCGTCGGGGCTCGGCAACAGCGCGCCGTGGAAGTAGTCGAGGTCGTGCTCCGCGTCCTCCTCGTCGCCGTCCGGGGTGTCCCGCGCCGTGAGCACCTCGCCGGACGCGGGATCGGTGACGTCCAACCGGTTCCAGTTCGTCCGGTGGACGACGACCGGCCGGCCGTCGTGTTCGGCGAACGCCAACGCGAACGGGACGGTCTCGCAGCAGTAGTCCCCGCCGTCCAACGTCAACGCCGGTGAACCGGTGGCGAGATCGACGACGGTGCCGTACCGGCCGCGGTCCTGCACCACCGCCGCCCAACGGCCGCACCGGGACACATGAAGCCGCAGGCGCACGCCGCCGCCGTACTCGGCCGCCGGCCTCTCCTCCCGGTACCGGGCCACGTCCCGCACCTCGCCGGTCGTCGGCGTCCACCGCGCCAGCCGTCCGCCGCCGGACAGCACCAGCCACGCCGGCCCCGCGTCACCGGGGGCCGCCGGCAACGCCGCCACATCCACGACCGGCCGCAGCGCGTCGGGAACTGCCACGTCCACGGTGGTCGTCGCCACATCGATCCCCTCGGTACGCCCGCGCCCCCCCACGGCAACGTGCACAGCCGGCAACGTGCACAGCCGGCAACGTGCACAGCAGCCGGTACGGCACCGTATCGGCTGCTGCGCCGGTGAGCGCCGCGACGCCCGGTCACGGCGGTGGGGTCGGCACGGATCCGGTCCCTGTCGGGCTCATTCTCGCGCAGGTCCGCCCCGGTGCCGTCCGGCGGGAAGCCCCCTCCGGCCGCCATGGCCGGACCGAGGTCACCGGGCGCGGCCCCCGACAGGCCCGGGGGATCCGAAACGCCGACAAGCACACCCCGACGTCGTCCTGCTCCGGCGTCAGATCCTGGGCGTCCGACGGCGGTGACCGCTGCCGCCCTGTCGTGCCGGACCGGGCCCCCCGACCAGCGGCGGCCGCGGCTTCCTCACCCGCCGGACAGGCCTCCGCCCCCGGCCTCGCGGCAGACGAGGGGCGTGACGCCGCGTCGGGCGCGAGGCCGTGGGCCGGCGATGGCGAGCCGCCCGGTGAGGAGCAGCGCCACTGCTGCGGGCACCAGCGCCCAGACGGGCAGGTCGCCCGGATCGACATGGCCGGCGAGCAGAGCGCTGCCGGCGGCGGCGCCCGCGGCGGAGCCGAGGTACATCGCGGCCATCTGGAACGCGACGACCGGCATCGCCTGCTCGGGACGGTCCCCGGTCAGGGCCTGCTGCAGGGTGGGGACGCTCGCCCACCCCACCGCTCCCCAGCACGCCGCCGCGACGAGCCACACGGCCGGGGAGGTGAAGATCCACAGGGCGGCGAAGCTCGCGAGCAGCCCGGCGGGCAGGACGAGGAGCAGCGCGCGGGGCCCGTAGGCGTCCAGCGGTCTGCCGATCAGGGCGGAGCCGGCGACCCCGCCGACGCCCCAGGCCCACACCAGGGCGAAGCCCCAGCCCTCAAGCCCCCGGGCCTCGGCCATGGGCAGCAGGTAGGTGTAGAGCCCGAGGCTGGCCACGCCGAGGAGGAACGCGGCGGTGACACCGCTGAGGGTCCTCGACGACCTCAGCACCGTGAAGGCGGGACCGCGCGAAGCGGGCAGTGCCGGGATCGTGCGCGCCCTGGCGGCCAGCGCCCCCATGCCGAGCAGGCCGACGGCGACGACCAGGCCCATCGTCCAGCGCCAGTTCAGCTGGTGGCCGATGACCATCCCGACCGGCACTCCGGCGACCGTCCCGGTGGACAGCCCGAACGTCACCATGGCCATGGCGCGCCCGCGTTCGTGGTCGGCGGCCATCGCGGCGGCGGCCGCGGTCGCCACCGCGGTGAGCACGCCGGCGCCGGCGCCCGTGATCACCCGTGAGGCGAGGAAGACCTCGATCCCCGGCGCGACCGCGGTGACGAGGTTGCCGAGGTTGAAGACGCCCAGCGCGATGAGCAGCGCCCCGGCGGTACTCCCCCGGATCAGCGTTCCCGACAGCAGGGGCCCGGCCAGGGCGTAGGCCGCGGTGAAGGCCGTGACGCCCAGGCCGACCGCCGCGACCGTCGTGGCGAGCGAGTCGGCGATCTCGGGCAGCACTCCGGCGAGGACGTAGGCGTCGACACCCAGCGCGATCGCGGCCGCGACCAGCGGCCAGAGGCGGCGGATCACGCGTCCGCCCCGGTCGGCGGGGCTTCCCCGGTCGACGGGGCTTCCCCGGTCGAAGCGTCCGCCCCGGTCGAGGCCGTCTCCCCGGCGGAGGCGCCGGCTTCCCGGTACCCGTCGAGGACCGTGCCGATCAGGCCCGGGAACCGCGCGTCCAGGTCCTCGCGGCGCAGCCGGATCATGCACTTGCGCCCCTCGGCGCGCACGAACACCACCCCGGATTCGCGCAGCAGGCCGGTGTGGTGCGTGAGCGTCGACCGCGGCAGGTCCGGGCCCAGCTCGATGCTGTCCACCTCGCCGCGTTCCGCGAGCATCCGCACCATCGACAGCCGCAGCGGCTCGCTCAGCGCGAAGAGCACCCGCGGGATCGCGATCTCGTCGACCCCGGGATGCTCGTACACCCGTGACGGCGCCATCGGCAGCCACCTCCTTGAATCGTTCGACTATTCCCGCACGATAATAGTGCGGGAATTCTCGAACGATCAAGCCGGGCGGCCGCTTCCGCTACCGCAGGCCGGTCGCCGTCCGGACGAGGTCGGCGACGGCCCTGGACCGGCTGTGCGGCGGCCAGGCGATCACGGTGGTGACCTTCGGGGCGTCCAGCACGGGCACGGCGGCGAGGTCACCGTGCAGTCGGGCCCGGCACGACTCCGGCGAGAGCGCGCAGGCGCGGCCGAGCGCGACGAGTTGCAGCAGCTGCTCGTGGTCGCGGACCTGGGGGCCGGGGCCGGGCGGGTGGCTGCCGTCGGGGCCGGGCCAGCGCGGCAGGGGCAGCCCGGGCAACCCGACGATGTCGGCCATGTGCAGCTCGGTGCGGACCGCGAGCGGATGCCCGGCCGGCAGGACCACGACCTGGCCCTCCGTACCGAGTTCCTCGGTGTGGAACCCGGCCGTCGAGTCGAACGGCCGGTGCAGCAGCGCCACGTCGGCCCGGCCGTCGCGCAGCAGCCGCTCCTGCTCGGCCGGGCCGCACAGGATGACGTCGACGGGGACCGCACCGGGTCCGGCGGCGTACGCGTCCAGGAGTTCCGCCAGCAGTTCGCGGGACGCGCTGGCCTTGGCGACCAGGACCAGGCCGGGACGGCCGGTCGGGGGAAGGGCGGCACGGCGGGTCCGGCGCTCGGCCGCTTCGACCGCGTCGAGGGCCGCCCGGCCCTCGGCCAGCAGCACCGCGCCGGCCTCGGTCAGCGTGACGGTGCGGCCGGTCCGGTCCAGCAGCGCCGCGCCGAGTCGGCGTTCGAGCTGCTGGATCGCCCGGGACAGCGGCGGCTGTGCGATCCCGAGCCGCTGCGCGGCGCGCCCGAAGTGCAACTCCTCGGCGACAGCGACGAAGTAGCGCAGTTCCCTGGTCTCCATCCGGGCACGGTACTCCGGATCGATACCCGGAGGGTATCGCCACCCACCCGATCGGTCTTGGACCCCCGCCGGGGCCCGGGAGCAGCATGGTCCCCATGAGCGAACGAACGATTGCGCTGGTCACCGGCGCGAACAAGGGCATCGGCTACGAGATCGCCGCGGGCCTGGGCGCCCTCGGCTGGAGCGTCGGCGTCGGCGCCCGTGACGAGCGGCGCCGCGAGGCCGCCGTCGAGGCGCTGCGCGCGGCCGGCGTCGACGCGTTCGGCGTGCCGCTGGACGTGACCGACGGCGCGAGCACCACGGCCGCCGCGCGGCTGATCGAGGACCGGGCCGGGCGCCTCGACGTGCTCGTCAACAACGCCGCCATCGCCGGCGGCGCGCCCCAGGAGCCCACCCGGGTCGACCCCGCCACCATCCGCACGGTCGTGGAGACCAACGTCATCGGCGTCGTCCGCGTCACCAACGCGATGATGCCGCTGCTGCGCCGCTCCGCCTCGCCGCGGATCGTGAACATGTCCAGCAGCGTCGGCTCCCTCGCCCGGCAGTCGGGGGCCGCCGGCGGGGCGGCCCCCGGTCCGCCGGCCGTGGCGTACGCGCCGTCGAAGACCTTCCTCAATGCCGTCACCCTCCAGTACGCCCGGGAGTTGAGCGGCACGAACATCCTGATCAACGCCTGCTGCCCCGGCTACGTCGCGACCGACCTCAACGGCTTCCAGGGCGTGCGCACCCCCCGGCAGGGCGCGGCCGTCGCCGTCGCCCTCGCGACCCTGCCCGACGACGGCCCCACGGGCCAGTTCTTCGAGGACGCCGGCGTCGTGCCCTGGTGAACCGGCGAACCGGCGAACCGGTCAACCGGTCAACTGGTCAACGGCGGGGTGACCACCACGCGCGCCGCCCCCGGAGGTCCGCGCGGGATCGCCGAGACCGTCGACCGGGCACTCGCACCGGGCGGTTCACCGCATGCGGCTCCCCGGGGCGTCTTCGGATGGGTGGGCATCGTGGCCGCGGGTACCGAGGCGCAGGCGCCCGGGCCATTCGCCCGGATGGCGGGGCGTGCCGCGGCGGGCCCTGACCGGGCGGTCAGTAGCGTGCGAGCTGTTCTCCCAGGCTCCTACCGGAACGAGGCCCCATGACCCACCGCCGGCCGTCCCGCCGCTCGCTCCTGCGCTCCGGGGCGGCGCTCGCCGCGCTGGCGGTGGCGGGCGGGTGCTCCTCCGGTGGTGGCGGAGGGGGCGAGGAGTCCGGGGCGAGCGGTGCGAGCGGGGCGAGCCCGGGCGGGGGCGCGGCGAGCGGGACGGCGAGCGGGACGGCGAGCGCCGCGCGGGCGATGCCCGCCGAGTCGCGGCCGCACACCCGGACCTTCATGTCCTGGCCGGCCCTGGAGGAGGTGTGGGGTGACCAACTGCCCGGGGTACGGCAGGACATCGCCGGTCTGGCCCGGGCCGTCGCCGGGTTCGAACCCGTCGTCCTGATGGCCCGGCCCGACCAGGCCGCCGAGGCGCGGCAGCTGTGCGGCTCCTCGGTCGAGGTGATCGATCTGATGGTCGACGACCTGTGGGCGCGGGACACCGGCCCGACCTTCGTCACGGGCGGGCCGGGGCTCGCCGGGGTCGACCTCGGATTCAACGGCTGGGGGGACAAGCAGACGCACGCCGCGGACAGCCTGGTCGCCCGCACGCTGCTCGACCACTACGGCATCGCGCGCGTCCAGGCACCGATCATCGGGGAGGGCGGCGGCATCGAGGTGGACGGCGACGGGACGCTGATGGCCACCGAGAGCTGCTGGGTCAACGACAACCGCAATCCCGGCAGGAGCCGGGACCAGATCGAGGCCGCCTTCAAGGAGCTGTTCGGCGTCGAGAAGGTGCTGTGGTTCAAGGGGGTCGCCGGTCAGGACATCACCGACTGCCACATCGACGCCCTCGCCCGGTTCGCCGACCCCGGCACCGTCCTGCTGCACCGCCCGGCCGCCGACACCCCGCCGGACGTCTGGACCACCGCCTCCGACCAGGCCCGGCAGGTCCTCGCGACCGCGACCGACGCGCGCGGGCGGACCCTCAGGGTCGTCGAGCTGCCCGAGCCGGACTTCAACCTGATCGAGGGCTCCGGCAAGGACTTCCTCGCCACCTACCTCAACTACTACGTCTGCAACGGCGGCGTCATCGTGCCCCGCTTCGGCGACAAGGCCGCCGACGACCGCGCCGTCGGCATCATCGGCGACCTCCACCCCGGGCGGAAGGTCACCCAGCTGAGCATCGACCACATCGCCTCCGGCGGCGGGGGCATCCACTGCGCGACGCAGCAGCAGCCCGCCGCCGCCTCGTGAGGCCGGCGTTCCGGTCGGCCGAGGCCGGTACTCCGGTCGGCCGACGCTCCGGTCAGCCGACGGCGGGGATGTCGTGGGTGGCGCAGTGGATGCCGCCACCACCGGAGGCGATCGCGTCGATCTTCACGGGGACGATCTCGCGGTCGGGGAAGTGCTGCTTGAGGATCTGCTGGGCGCGGTCGTCGGCCCGGGCGTCGCCGAACCTCGGCAGGTAGACGCCCTTCGAGCCGATGTAGAAGTTCATGTAGGAGGAGACGAAGGCGTCGCCGTGCCCGGTGATCCGGTCCGGGTCGGGCTGCTGGAGTTCGATGACCTCCAGCTTCCTGCCACGGGCGTCGGTGGCCCCCGCCAGGACGGACCGGGCCTGGTCGGCCGAGCGGGACCAGACGTCGGACGGGGTGCCGGGGAAGGCCTGGTCGAGCAGGACGACGCCGGGGGCGACGAAGCGGGTGAGGCAGTCGACGTGGGCGACGGTGATGTCCTCGCCCTTCACCCCGGCCAGCCAGATGACCTTCGTGACGCCGAGGAGCGTCTTCAGCTCGGCCTCGATCCGGTCGCGGCTCATGCCCCGGTTGCGGTTGTCGTTGACGATGGAGCTCTCGGTGATCAGCAGCGTGCCCTGGCCGTCCGTCTCGAAGGACCCGCCCTCGGCCACCAGCCCGGTCCCGATGCGCTCGATGCCGTACGAGGCCAGCACGGCACGGGCGACCTTGCTGTCGTTGGCGTGCGGCTTCTGCTTGCCGCCCCAGCCGTTGAAGTTGAAGTCGACGCCCTTGACCTTTCCGCCCTCCTCGACGAACACGGGCACGGTGTCGCGGGCCCACAGGTCGTCGACGGGGATCGGGACGACCTCGACCGCCGAGCCGCAGGCCTTCCGCGCGGCGTCCCGCTGCTCGGGGCGGGCCATCAGGACGACCGGCTCGCGGGCGGCGACGGCCTGGGCGAGGGCGGCGATGTCCTTGCGGACGTCCGGGAGCTGATCGCCCCAGACGTCCTCGGAGGCCGGCCAGGACATCACCGTGCGGACGTGCTTCTCCCACTCCGCGCCGAGGCGGCGCCCGCCGGAGGTGGCGGGGGTGCCGGGGGCGCCGGGGGCGCCGGGCTGCGGGGGCGCCGCGGGGGTGCTCCCGCCGGTGGGGTCGGCGGAGGGGCCGCCGGGGCCGCCGGGGCCGCCGGTGGGGGTGTCGGCGGGGGCGTCGGGGTCGTCGAGGGCGGAGCAGGCGGTCAGACCAGCAGCGAGCAGGCTCGCACCGGCGAGGGAGCGCAGCAGGGTACGGCGGGGCAGGGCGGTGGGCATGGGGGTCTTCCGTCCGGGGGTGGGCGCGGGACTTCGAGCGGGGCGTCGGGTGCTGCCGGCTACGGCAGCGGTTCGTGCATGGTCGAGCAGTGGATGCCACCGCCCCCGGCCATCAGGCGGTCGACGTCGAGCTGCACCACCTCGCGGCCGGGGAAGGCCGCCGCGAGCGCCTCCTTCGCGGCGGCGTCCTTGTAGCGGTCGCCGAACCGGGCCGTGATGACACCGCCGTTGACGACGTGGAAGTTGAGGTAGGAGTCGACGAACGTCGTGCTGCGGGAGCGGACGCTGTCCGGGCCCTGCACGGGGATGACCTGGAGGCGGCGGCCCCGGGCGTCGGTGGCGGCCGACAGGATGGCGAACTGCTCGCGCGCGTCCCGCGCCCAGGCGTCGTCGCGTCCCGCCGGCGGCAGCTGGACCATCACCACGCCGGGCCGGATGAACCGGGAGGTGACGTCGACGTGGTCGTCGGTGATGTCCTGGCCCTTGATCCCGGGCAGCCAGATCATGGTGTCGGCGCCGTAGGCCTCCAGGACGGCGTCCTCGATCTCGTCCCGGCTCATGCCGCGGTTGCGGTTCTTGTTGACCAGGCTGCTCTCGGTGGCCATCACGGTGCCGTCCCCGTCGGTCTCGATCGCGCCGCCCTCGCCGACGAAGTCCGCGTAGGAGTGGCGCAGGCCGCGGAGGGTGGCGAGGCGCTCGGCGACGCGGGCGTCGTCGTGGTGGACCTGCTTGTTGCCCCAGCCGTTGAAGTTGAGGACGACGGCCTCCAGGCCGCCGTGCCCGTCCCGGCGGAACACCGGGGCGATGTCGCGCATCCACAGGTCGTCGGTGGGGATCGCGGTCGTCACCTCCACCTCCGAGCCGCACCAGGACCTGGCCTTCTTCGCCGTGTGGTCGTCGGGGGCGCACATGACCACCGGCTCGAACTCGGCGATCGTGCTCGCGATCAGTGCGATGTCCTCCTGGATCCCGCCGAGGCGCAGCCCCCACACGCCCCGGCGGGAGGGCCAGGACATCCAGGTCCGCGCGTGCGGGACGTCGTCGGCGGGGACCCAGGGGCAGGCCTCGGTGGAACGGTCGTCGCGGTAGTGGGTCACCAGGTCTCCAGATCGTGCGGTGGTACGGGGGTACGGTCGTGCGGACGCCTCCGGCGCCCGGGACCCGTCGTCGGGAAGGATGCTCCGCCGCGTCGGCTCCTCGCGTCGTGGCGCACCGGCGCAACGACGGGAACGAGCCGTCGGCAGTACCCCGACCCCGGAATCAGCGTCGCACTGACTGAAAAGTCAGTCAAACCGAGGGGTGCGCGGTGACGGATCCGGGAACAGTGGTGCACGCAGCGCTACGCCGCGCCCTGGCGCTGCGGCTGCCGCTGCCGCCGTCAGGACCCGAGCCGGGCCACCTCGGCCCCGACGGCGTCGGCCATGAGCGTCCGGGCGTGCGCCAACGGGAGGCTGCCACCGAGCCAGCGGGGAGCAATCCCCGCGTGTGCGGGGCCGATGCCCGGCAGCCCCCATCCGTCCTCGGGGCCGTAGGAGCAATCCCCGCGTGTGCGGGGCCGATCCCGAATTGAACCCGTGTCTATTCCGGACCCTAGAGCAATCCCCGCGTGTGCGGGGCCGATCCGTACTCCACGGCCGTGGCATGCTTCGCCGTGGAGCAATCCCCGCGTGTGCGGGGCCGATAGGCCGACATCAAGGGCAGGGCGGTCCTCACCCGAGCAATCCCCGCGTGTGCGGGGCCGATTGGGGTCCGGGGACCCGGGACAGCCTGGCGCGAGAGCAATCCCCGCGTGTGCGGGGCCGATACTTCGTGACCTGCGAGTCTATCGGCGGGATCGGGCTGAGAGAATCAGTCCGTCGGCAGCGTGGCCGACCCGGGCCCGGTGACGAACGGCGGGGAGCATGACCGGGTAGTAGGTTCCGTCGGCCAGTTCCCGGATGACGCTCGTCATGGCCGGGACGCTGATCTCGCAATCGCCGTCGTGGCCCAGAGCGCGTGCGCCGCCTTGGCGCGGGTCCCAGCGGTCGTTGTCGGCAGCCAGAGCCCTGGGCCGGTCCGCGTAGCGGGCGGCATGAGGGCCGAGGTCGGCGAGCATGCGCAGGGACTCCGGGTCCCGGGCTCCGACGCGGCGGACGCCTCGTCGGTCGAGTCGGCGGGGCCGGATGTCCGTGGCGGCCGTGGCTGCCACGGACATCCGGCTCGGTGACGGTCGCCGGGATTGGTCGACCGGCCCGGCTGCCCCAGCGGGGCCGGGGCCGGGGCCGGTGTGCCGTTGGCGGGTGGTCAGTTGAGGCGGAACAGGGCCGTGTGGGTGGTGCCGTCGGTCAGGCCCAGGGTGAACAGCCGGCAGGTTCCGGCGTGGGAGGCGGAGGTCTTCCACACATAGGTGTAGGTGTCGGTCGCCGCCTCGTACCGCAGTCCGCTGTTCCCCGGGGTGCCGGCCGGTGCGGGCGCGCCGAGGGGTTGGCCGGTGGTGCAGTCGATCTCCCGGGCGGTCGGGTAGCCGCGGGCGATGACGGCCGGGCCGCGGTCGCCGCCCAGCGAGAACTTCATCGGGAACGCCCTTCCGGCGTGGCCCTGGTTGACGGCGGGCGGATCGGCGACCGGTGGACGGAAGCCGCTGAAGGGGTACTCGTAGGTGTACCGGGCCGCACCGGTGACGGCGCTGGTGCCGGCGGGGGTGGCCACCGTGATGTCCACCGCGCCGGCGGTCCCCGGCGGCGCGGTCGCCCGGACGGTGAAGTCGTCGACGACGGTGACGCCGGTCGCCGGTGTGGTGCCGAACAGGACCGTCCTGGTGCCGGCCAGGTGGGTGCCGGTGATCGTGACGGTGCCGCCGCCGGCCGCAGGGCCGTGGCCGGGGCGCACCCCGGCCACGGTGGGCGCGACGGTGGCCGTGGCCAGACCGTACGGGTTCTTCCCCGTGGCGGCGGTCGCGGTGACGGTGCGGGTGGCGGTGTCGATCACCGACACCGTGTCGGCCCGGCCGTTGGTCACGTAGGCGACGCCGCCGGCCGGATCGGCCAGCACGCCGACAGGCGTGGCGCCGACCGCGATGGTGTCGCTGACGGTGCCGCTCGCAGTGTCGATCACCGACACCGTGTTGGCGTTCTGGTTCGCCACGTAGGCGAGGGCGCCGTCGGGGGCGATCGACACGCTCCCGGGGCCGGACCCGACGGCGATGGTGGCGGTGATCGTGTTGCTCGCGGTGTCGATGACGGACACGTTCCCGCTGTTGAAGTTCGCGGTGTAGGCGCGGCTGCCGTCGGGGGTGACCGCCACGGCGGCCGGGCTTCGGACGCCGGGGCCGGCGATGGAGGCGATCAGCGTGTCGTTGGCGGTGTCGATCACCGAGACGGAGTCGCCGAGGAGGTTCGCGACGTAGGCGCGCGCCCCGTCGGGCGTCAGCGCGATGCCGAACGGCTGGCTGCCGACCAGGACGGTCGTGGTGACCGTCCTGGTGGCGGTGTCGATGACGTCCACGCCGCCGGTGCGCGGGTTGACATAGTGCCCGACGTAGGCGCGCGAGCCGTCCGGGGAGAACGCCACCGGGCCGGGCAGCCGGCCGACCGGGATGGTCGCGGCGACCGCGTTGGAGGCGGTGTCGATCACCGACACGGTGTTGCTGCCGTCGTTGACGACGTAGGCCTGAGTGCCGTCCGGGGAGACCGCCACCCCCTCGGGGGCGGTGCCGACCGGAATGGTCGCCACGGCCGCATTGGTCGACGGGTCGTACGCCGTGACGGAGTTGCCACGCAGGTTGGCGACGTAGACCAGCCGGTGCGCGGGGCTCCCGGCGGTGGCGTGCGCCGGGGACGCGGGCGCGGCGGGGGCCGCGGGCGCGAGCACGCCCAGAGCGGCGAGCGCGCCGGCCAGCGCGGCGGCCGCCGCCCGGTGCCGCGACCGCCGATGACGACGGGCCCCCGGGGGTGCGTCCGGTTCGCTGCGGATCACTGTCATGCGAGTCCACCTCTCCGCGTGACACACCGGCCGACGGCCCGTCCCGCGCGAGAGGCCGCCACTCGCCGATCGGCGTGCGAATCAGTCTGACGATGAGCCGGTCGGCCACCGGGCCGCCTCGGGAAGCTTGACCGCCCGGGCCGGGCCGCACCAGGGCGCACGAACGCCACGGCGTGCGCCGGGCGCGCGCCCCGCCTCCCGCACAGCGCCACCGCTCCGCGTTCAGTCGCATTCGACGAGGGATTCCCGCTCGGTCTCCTGCGACCGTGGAGCCGGGCGACCACGGCTCCGAGGCTGAGTACGGGGCGGTCACGCACCGGGAGCAATCCCCGCACGTGCGGGGCCGATTCGTCCACGTAGACGACGGCTCCGGGCTTGGTGGAGCAATCCCCGCGCGTGCGGGGCCGGTCCGGTCTTCGACAGGTCGATGGTGCTGACCTCGGAGCAATCCCCGCGCGTGCGGAGCCGATCGGCTGATGGACGACTTCGGCGCCCCGCCGGTGGAGCAATCCCCGCGCGTGCGGGGCCGATGTCGTGGACCAGGCGGTGAACTTCCAGTCGCCGGAGCAATCCCCGCGTGTGCGGGGCCGATTCGCGAGCCGACGAGCCAGCGGCCTCGTGGTAGGAGCAATCCCCGCGTGTGCGGGGCCGATACGGCGGCGGGGACCGACGCGAGCAGCGGCAAGGAGCAATCCCCGCGTGTGCGGGGCCGATGCTTCGTGACCTGCGAGTGTATCGGCGGGATCGGGCTCAGAGGATCAGTCCGTCGAACTCGACTCGCTCGTCTCACGAGCAGGCAGATGAAACGAAGATTCCACACCAAGCACCCTTGACCATGTCTGAAATGTTTGTAACTCTCGACGCGGGAACGTGGCCCGAACGAAGAGGTAGACATGAGTTCTTCACCCACCACGGTGTTCGTGGCGACCAATGACCTGTCCGGCTTCACCCGGGGGCGTGCCGCGCCGGGCAATGCGGCGGACGGGGTGCTGCGGCGTGGGCTGGGATGGGTTCCGGCCGATCTGGCGGTGACGGCGTTCGGGGAGGTCGCGCCGAATCCGTTCGGCTCGACCGGGGACCTGAAGTTGCTGCCGGCCGAGTCCAGCGGGGTGGACATCCCCGCCCGGGGCGACCTGCCGGGAGTGCGGCTGTACCTCGCCGACCAGGTGCTGCCGGACGGCACGCCGTGGGAGAACTGTCCGCGCGGCTTCGCCCGCAGGGCGCTCGACGACCTGCGGCGGGCCACCGGACTGGAGGTGGTGGCCACCTTCGAGCACGAGTTCATGATCCCGGGACTCGACAGCGGCGCCCCGTTCTCCTTCGCCCGGTTCCGGTCCGCCGAGCCGTTCGGCAGCGAGCTGGTGTCGCTGCTGGACCGGATGGGGCTCGAACCGGAGACCTGGCTGCCGGAGTTCGGCACCGACCAGTACGAGATCACCCTGCGCCCCTCGGACGGCATGACCGCCGCGGACCGCGCGGTCGTCCTGCGGGAGGTGGTCCGGGACCTCGCGTCGCAGTACGGGCACCGGGCCACGTTCGCGCCGCTGCTGCACCCCGAGGGCAGCGGCAACGGCGTGCACGTCCACCTCTCGCTGCGCGACGCGGCGACCGGGCGGCCGGTCCTGTTCGACGCCTCCCGTCCCGGCGGGCTCTCCGAGCTGGGCGGGCGGTTCAGCGCGGGGATCCTCCGGCACGCGCGGGCGCTGCTCTCGTTCACGGCGGGCAGTCCCAGTTCGTACCTGCGTCTGACACCCCACCGCTGGAGCTCCGCCGGGGTGTTCCTGGCCGAGCGCAACCGGGAGGCGCTGCTGCGGATCTGCCCGACGAGCAGCCTGGGCGGCGGCGTGGCCGCCGACCAGTTCAACCTGGAGTACCGCGCCGCGGACGCGACGGCCAACCCGTGGCTGGTCCTCGGCGTGCTGGTCCGGGCCGGACTGCGCGGGCTGGAGGCGGACTACGCGCAGCCCCGGGTCTGGCCCGAGGAGGCCGGGGAGGCGGACCTCGCGGAGGTCCCCTCCCTGCCCGGCGGGCTGGAGGAGGCGCTCCTCGAACTCGACAAGGACGACGTGGTGTCCGGCTGGTTCTCCGCCGAGCTGCTGGAGACCCACCGCTCGGTGAAACGGTCGGAGCTGGCCGCGGTCGCGGGTCTGGACGAGCGGGACGTGTGCGGGCGGGTCGCCGATGTCTACTGAGCAGACGGCCACCGGGAGGACGCCCACCGAGCTGCGCCGCCGCATCGCCGCGCTACCGCTGGTCGACCACCACGTCCACGCCCCGCTCGCCTCGCCGGTGACCCGGGGGCAGTTCGAGACGCTGATCACCGAATCCGACCGCCCCCTGCCGGCCGGGGTCACCCAGTTCGACTCGCAGATCGGCTTCGCGATCCGCCGCCACTGCGCACCGCTGCTCGGCCTGCCCGCGCACGCGTCGGCGGAGGCGTACTGGAGCGCGCGGTCCGAGCGCACCCCGGAAGAACTGTCGGACCTCTTCCTCGCCGGGGCCGGCGTCAGCGACTGGCTGCTGGACACCGGCTTCAAGAGCGACGAGCTGCTGTCGCCCGGCACGCTCGCCGGGCGCCTGCCCGCCCGGTTCTCCGAGATCGTGCGCCTGGAGACCGTTCTTGAGGACGTCGCGCCGACGAGCAGCGCCGCGCGTCTCGCCGAGGACTTCCGGGCGGCGCTCGCCGGGGCCACCGCATCGGCGGTCGGCCTGAAGTCGATCATCGCCTACCGCTACGGCTTCGACTTCGCCCCCGCCCGCCCCTCCGCCCGGGAGGTGGAACGGGCGGCCGGTGCCTGGCTGCGCGACCTGGCGGCGGGCGCCCCCGTCCGCGTGACCGACCCGGTGCTGCTGCGCATGGCGCTGTGGACGGGCGTGGACACCGGTCTGCCCCTGCAGTTGCACGCCGGGTACGGCGACCCCGACCTGGATCTGCGGCGGTGCGACCCGCTGCTGCTGATGCCCTGGCTGAAGGAGATCGAGGGCGCCGGAAGCGATGTCGTGCTGCTGCACTGCTACCCGTTCCACCGCAACGCCGGCTTCCTCGCCCAGGTGTTCCCGCACGTCCACTTCGACGTCGGCCTGGGCGTGAACTACACGGGCGCCGCCTCCACCGCCGTCGTCGCCGAGAGCCTCGAACTGGCCCCCTTCACCAAGGTGCTGTACTCCTCCGACGCCTGGGGACCGCCCGAACTGCACCACCTCGGCGCGGTGCTCTGGCGGCGCGGCATGTCCCGGGCGCTCGGCGCCTGGGTCGAGGAGGGCGAGTGGGCCGAGGCCGACGCCGTGCGCGTCGCGACGATGATCGGACGCACCAACGCGCAGCGCCTCTACGGACTGCCGCATGACTGACCCGGACACCTGCGACGCCCTGTGGTCCGCCCTGGACCGGCACCTCCCCGCGGCGCTCGACCTGAGGCGCCGGCTGCACCGCGAACCCGATCTGTCGGGTGACGAGGCGTCGACCCGGGACACGGTGCTGGCCGCGCTGCCGGGGGCCGGTGCGGCGGTGAAGGCGGCCGAGACCGGTGCCGTGCTGCGCATCGGCGGGCCGGGACCGGCGATCGGCGTGCGCGGGGAGATGGACGCGCTGCCCGTCACCGAGGAGACCGGTGTCGGCTGGGCGTCGGCCCGCCCGGGCGTCATGCACGCGTGCGGTCATGACGCCCACCTCGCCGCACTCGTCGCCGTGGCGGGCGCGCTGGCCGAGACCGGGCCTCCGGTCCCGCTGCTCGCCGTGTTGCAGCCGCGCGAGGAGACCTACCCGTCCGGGGCACGGGACATCACCACCAGCGGCGTCCTCGACGCCGAGCGGTGCGCCGCCATGGTGGGCGTCCACGTCCAGCCGCTGCTGGCCCGGGGCGAGGTGGCGTGCACCGCGGGGGGCGTCAACGGCTCGTCCGACGAGTTCGAGATCGTCGTGCGGGGCAGGCCCGGACACGCCGCGTACCCGCACCTGACCAACGACGCGCTGCTGGCGCTGGCCGAGATCGTCGTCGCGCTCCAGAGCGTGGTGAGCCGGTCCGTCGATCCGATGGCTCCCGCCGTCGTGGGAGTGTCGTCGTTCGCGGCGGGCAACGCCGCGAACGTGATCGCCGGCACGGCGCGGGCGACCGGCACCGTCCGGGCGCTGGCGTCCTCGACCCGGGAGCTGATCCACCGGCGGATCACGGAGGTCGCCGAGTCCGTCGCGCGGGCCCACGCCTGCACCGCGGCGGTGACCCTCACCCACGGGGAGCCCGTGCTGGAGAACGACCCGGCCCTGGTGCGGAGCATCACGCACGCACTGGAGCGCCGGGGGGTCGCGGTCTCCGGGAACCTGCGCTCCCTGGGCTCGGACGACTTCTCGTACTTCTGCGAACGCGTGCCCTCGGTCATGCTGTTCGTCGGCACCGGGACGTCCGAGCCGCTGCACTCCTCGCGCTTCCTGCCCGAGGACGCGGACGTCCGCGCGCTCGCCACCGCCCTGATGGCGGGGTACCTCGGAACGGCTGCCGCCCTGAAGGACGGCGCCGGGGCCCCGGGGGGCCACGCCGGCGCCCCGGGGGTGCCGGCCGGATAGCGCGGCCGCGGCGGCGACCGGCCCCGGAGCGGGACGGCGCACCCGGCCGTGCGGTCAGGCGCGCTCGGTCGCCGTCTCGAACCGTTCCATGCGCTCCCGGCCCGCCGCGCCCACCGCGTCCGTCACCGCGGCCACCAGGCTCTCGCAGAGCGCCATCGCGGCCACGAGGGAGTCGAAGGGCGAGGTGGACTGCACCCGCGCCGGGAGGACGACCTTGGCCAGCTTGGCGATGGGCGAGAGCCAGTTGTCCGTCATCAGGCACACGGTGGCGCCCCGGGCCGCCATTCCCTCACTGAAACGGAGGCTGGACTCGCTGTAGCGGCGGTAGTCGAGGACGAGCAGCACCGTGCCGGCGTCGGCGTCGGCGAGTGCCCGGCGACGCTCCATCTCCTCCTGGCCGATCACGTCGACGTCCGCGCGCAGCTGCCACAGGTGGATGACCAGGTACTCGGCCAGGAGCCGGCTGAACCGGCCCCCGGTCACGCGTACGCTCCGGGCCGGATCGCCGAGGAGCCTGACCAGGGTGGCGAACTCCGACTCCGGCAGCTCCGCGTAGGTGGCCTCCAGCACCTGCGCGAAGGCCCGCTGCGTCTCCGGCAGCACGCCCTTCGCGGAGACCGGCGCCTTCTCGGCGTACTGCTTCACCGGGGAGCCCAGTTCCCCGTTCAGCTCGTGGACCAGGGCGCGCTGGAAGGCCGGGAATCCGGAGAAGCCGAGCCGGGTGACGAAGCGGACCACCGTCGCCGAGCTCACGCCGGCACCGGCGGCCAGGTCGGCGACGGTGGTGAGGCCGGCCGTGGGGTACTGGGCCAGCACCGCGCGCGCGACCTTGCGTTCGCCGTTGCTGAGTCCGTCCATGGCGGAGAGCAGCAGCTTCCGCACCGACGCGTGCCCCCCCGGTATCATCTCCATTTCTCCAGGCTACCAAAACCGGTCCCACTGAAACATTCGTTACACGCGCCCGTCGACGCCGAACCACGCCGCGCGCAGGCCACTTGACGATCCCTGGATGTAACGTCTGTTTCGAAATCGGCTATTGACAGGCGAAACCTACCGCCTGTTTCATTCTGGCCAAGCGGCGAGGCCCGGCACCGAGACGGTCGCGGGCGCCGCACCTTCCGAGCGCGCCAATGGAGGCGTCATGAGCTCCCCCGAAGAAACTTCCCGCTTGAACCGGCTGCTGTCCGTCGTCGACGGACTGCGCGACGAGATGACGGCGAGCCTGCAGGAGCTGGTCCGGATCCCGTCCGTGAGCCCGAAGTACCCAGGAATCGAGTACAAGGAGCACGTCGGCCGGGAAGGCGAGGCGACCGCGCTGCTCGCCGACCTCTACCGCCGCGCCGGGGCATCGGTGGACGTCTTCGCCGTGGAGGCGGGCCGCGAGAACGCCGTCGGCCGGATCGCCGGCCGGGGCGGCGGCAGCTCGCTGCTCTTCAACGGTCATGTGGACGTCGTCCCCGGCGGGGATCCGGCCGGGTGGGCCAAGGCCCCGCCGTTCTCCGGCGAAGTCGTGGGTTCCCGGATGTACGGCCGCGGGACCACCGACCAGAAGTCCGGGCTGGTCGCCCAGGCCTATGCCGCGATCGCCCTGCGCGAGGCCGGGATCGAGCTCGGTGGAGAGCTGCAACTGCAGGCCGTGGTCGGGGAGGAGACCGGTGACCACGCCTGCGGGACGGGCGCGGTGGTCGAGCGCGGGTACGTCGCGGACGCCGCGGTGGTCTCGGAGCCGAGCGCGCCGCCCACCCCGCTGTCGATCGTGGTCGCCAGCCCCGGACTGCTGTGGTTCTCGGTCACGGTCGAGGGCAAGAAGGTGCACGGCTCCATGCGCGGCGCCACCGTCCACCCCACCCAGCCCGGCGACGCGATCGGCGTGAACGCCATCGACAAGGTCTTCCTCGTCTACCGGGCGCTGCGCGCGCTGGAGGACGAGTGGGCCCGCACCCAGCGGCACGACCTCTGGTACAACGGCCACTTCTCCCTGCTGCCCGGTGCCATGCGCGGCGGCCCCGGTGACCTGACCGTCCCGTTCGCCCTGTCCGACACGGCCACCATCGAGTACGGGGTCATGTACCACCCCGAGCGCTCCCCGGAGGACGTGCGGGCCGAGATCCAGGCCGTCATCGACCGTGCGGCCGACGCCGATCCGTGGCTGCGCGAGCACCGCCCGCACTGCGAGTGGAAGCTCAACTGGGACCCGTTCGTCACCTCGCCCGACGACAGCATCAGCCAGTCCGTCGCCGGCGCCTACCGGACCGCGGCCCGGGGCACCGGCTTCTCCGACCAGCCCTCCTACACCGGGCTCTACGGCGTGTGCGACGCGACCGTGTTCACCCGGACCGGTGTGCCGTCCGTCGTCTTCGGCCCCGGCGACCTGCGCGTCGCCCACGGCAACGACGAGTACGTCGACCTCGACGAGGTCTGGCTCGCGGCCCGCACCTACGCCGTCCTCGCCACCCGCTGGTGCGGCACCGCCTCCCCCGCGTCCTGACCCGTACGGGTCCCTCCCCCCTCGCGGGGCCGCCTCCCCCACCCGTGCGGGGCACCCCGCCCCCGGACCCCGGTCCGGGGCGCCGGGGTGCATCCCCGCCCGCGAGGCGTCGCCCCCCGCTCTCCTCCGTCCCCTCCCCCGCGCCCCAGACCGGAGGCCCCCCATGCCCACCGACGTTCCCGGTGCACGAAGCCCCGAAGACGGACAGCCCGACGCCTACCGCCAGCCGAAGGGCGTGGAGCGCTACGGCGTCGAACCCGTCCCGGACGACCAGCGCACCGTGCGCTGGTACGACCTGTTCCAGATCATCTTCAACGTGATGCTCAACCCCGGCCTCATCCTCATCGGCGGACTCGCCGTGGTCTCGGGGCTCTCGTTCTGGGCCGCGGTCACCGCCCAGGTGCTGGGCGTCCTCATCGCCTTCTGCGCCTACACCGTCATGGCCACCGTCGGCGTCGACTACGGCCTGCCCGGGATCGTGTCGACCCGGGCGTTCCTCGGCATCGCGGCCTCCCGCTGGCTGGTCTCCCTGCTGCGCGCCGTCAGCTCGGCCTTCTGGTTCGCCTTCCAGACGCTGGCCGGCGCCATGGGCATCCTGGCCGTGCTCGACGCGTGGCTCGGGGTGAAGCCCCCGCTCATCGCCGTCAGCCTCGCCTTCGCGGTGCTCCAGGCGTCCGTCGCGCTCTTCGGCTACGGGTCCCTCAAGTGGCTGTCGAAGGTGGCCTTCCCCGTCAAGCTCGTGATCCTCGGCTACCTCCTGTGGCTGCTCGCCAACCACCGGGCGCCGGGGTTCGCGCCGAGCGAGGTGTTCTCCTACTCCGGTTCGGCCGGCTGGAAGTGGGCGGTGTTCGCGGTGTGGGTGAACGCCGTCGCGGCGGCGTGGTTCAGCCAGGTGACGGACGCGGCCGACTACTGCCGCTACTCGAAGTCCCGCAAGGACATGTGGATCGGCACCATGGCCGCCGCCCTGCTCGGAACGGCCGGATCCGCCTTCTTCGGCGCCTACGCCGCCGCCGCGAGCCTCGGCACGACGGCGAACGCCTTCGAGGTGATCCCCGGTCTCGGCGTCGGCCCGGTCACGCTGGTGCTCGTGCTGGTCGTGCTGCTCCTGGACAACTGGACGGTCAACGTGCTGAACGTCTACACGGGCGGCCTGGCGCTGGCGAACCTCGCCACCCGGCTGGGGCGCTTCTGGTCGACCCTGGTGGTCGCCGCCGCGGGAACGGCCCTGGCCGCCTTCCCCGCGCTCATCGACGGCTTCAACGACTCCATGTCGGCGATGGGCAACGTCTTCGCCCCCCTCGTCGGTGTGATCCTGGCCGACTACGTCGTCATCAAGCGCGGCCGCCTCGACGTGCCGGCCCTCTTCGACCCGCACGGGCCCTACCGCTACACCGGCGGCGTGAACGTCCTCGCCCTCGCCTGGTCGGCACTCGGCGCCCTGGCCTTCCTCGCCCTGCCCGACACGGTGCTGCCGATCCCCCTCGTGGCGCTCGCCAGCGGTGTCGGGTACGTGCTCACGGTCAGGATGCTCCCGGCCCGGCCGGAGCGCACCGCGCCGCGGGTGGATGCGCCCGGGGAGCGCGGGCTGCCCGTGCACAGCTCCTGACCCCCGGGGCGGCGGGCGGGCTCAGGCGTGGTCGCGGATGTCCTGGCGGAGGCTCTCGGCGAGGGAGCGGACGATCGGGTAGCGCAGGAAGGAGTAGTGGTCGCCCGGGGTGCCGCGCACGTCGAGGCCGGACACGTACGGGCGCCACGTCTCCTTGACCGTTCCCTCGACCCAGTCCGGCAGCACCCGGTCCGCCGCCTCGTAGAGGGTGACGGGGAAGTCCACCGGTGCGGGGGCGTAGGCCCTGATGGCCGTGCCGAGCCCCCGCATCACGGTCAGGTGGCGCACCAGGTCGTCGCCGGCGACCTCGTACAGCTCCGGGGGGATGTTCAGCGAACGCAGCCGGGCCAGCACGTCGTCCGGCAGACCGCGGTCCGGCTCCCGGCCGCCCGCCAGGTGGGCGAGGACGGCGTCGATGGTCCGGGCGGTCCCGCGCGAGGCGGCCCGGTACCCGGCCCCGGGGAAGAGGGTGTCCAGCGCGACGACCCGCACGGCGTGCCCGGCCGCGTCGAGGATCCGCGCCGTCTCGGTCGCCAGGACACCGCCGAACGACCAGCCCACCAGCAGGTAGCGGCCCCCGGGCCGGCTGCTCCGGATCGCCTCGGCGCAGCTGCGGGCCATCGCCCGGATGTCCCACTCGGCGCCGTCCGGTGCGTCCCACCAGGAGAGTTCGACGCCGAGCACCCGGGCCTCGTCCCGCAGCGCCCGGGCCAGCGGGACGTAGCCGGTGACGTTCCCCGCGATCACCGGGAAGCAGAAGACGGCGCGGTCGGCGGTGCTCTCGTTCAGCGGGGACACGACGGCGCGGCCCGTCGTGGCGGCGGCGCCCCCGGGGACGTCCCGCCCGAGGTTCGCGGCGAGCCGGGCGACGGTCTGGTGACGGAACATCATCCGGGGTGTGAGGTGGATCCCCAGACGGCCGGCCCGGTGGACGGCCTTGATGCTGAGGATCGAGTCGCCGCCGAGTTCGAAGAAGTTGTCCTCCGCCCCGACCCGGTCCACCCCCAGCACCTGCGCCCAGACCCGCGCGATCGTCTCCTGCACCGGCCCCACCGGCGCCACGAACACCCCACCCGTCACCGGCCGCGACCCGTCCGGAACCGGCAACGCCCCCCGATCCACCTTCCCGTTCACCGTCAACGGCAACCCCTCCACCACCACCACCAACGGCACCATCACCTCCGGCAACCGCTCCCCCACCACACGCCGCAAACCCACCACATCCACCCCCGCACCACCCACCAACGGCACCACATACGCCACCAACCGCCGCTCCCCCACCCGATCCTCACGCACCACCACCACCACATCCCCCACCAACCCACTCCCCCGCACCACCACCTCCACCTCACCCAACACCACCCGCACCCCCCGCACCTTCACCTGATCATCCGACCGCCCCACGAACTCCAACTCCCCCTCCACCCCCCACCGCCCCACATCCCCCGTCCGATACATCCGCTCCCCACCCACCCCGAAACGACACGCCACGAACCGCCCCGCCGTCAACCCCGCCCGACCCCAATACCCCCGCGCCAACCCCACACCCGCCACATACACCTCACCCACCACCCCCACCGGCACCGGATTCAAGAACCCGTCCAACACAAACACCCGCTTGTTCGCGACCGGACGGCCCACGACGTCCTCGGCCCGCTCCGCCCAGTCCTCCCCGGCGTACCGGAAGGTGGAGGTCATCGTGCACTCGGTGGGGCCGTACTGGTTCACCAGCCGGCCGGGCAGCGCGGGCCCGCCCCGCCGGGCGGCGAGGCGCAGGCTCTCTCCGGCGGCCACCGTCAGCCGCACCGACGCCAGGTAGTGCTCCGCATCGGGGACGGCCATGATCTCCCGCAGCTGCGAGGGGACCACGCTGAGCAGCACCTCCACCCGGTGCCGGGCGATGCAGGCGGCGATCGCGGCCGGGTCGAACGGCCCCGTCCGGTCGAGGAGCACCGCCGTGGCACCGCAGGTCAGCGGCCCGAGCAGATCCCGCACCGAGGCGTCGAAGGCGATCGACGCCAGCTGCAGCACCCTGGTCCCGGGGGTGACGCGGTACTCGGAGGTGATGAACCGGAGGTACGCCGAGACGCCTCCGTGCTGGACGGCGACGCCCTTCGGGAGGCCGGTGGATCCCGAGGTGTACACCACGTAGGCGAGGTTGGCCGGTCCGGCCCACGGCGCCGGGTCGTCGTCGGGGCGGGCGGCGACGGCCCGCCGGTCCCCGTCGTCGTCCAGGCAGAGGGCGGGGACGTCGACGGCGAGCCGCTCGCGCAGGTGCCGCTGGGTGACGAGCAGCGGCACCCCGGTGTCGGCGAGGACGTCCCGCAGGCGCCGGGTCGGGTGGGCGGGGTCCAGCGGCACGTAGGCGGCGCCGGACTTGAGGATGCCGAGCAGGCCGACGACCAGCTCCGCCGACCGCTCGACGCAGAGCCCGACCGGTGTCTCGGGCGCTGCGCCGAGGGCCCTGAGGTGGTGGGCGAGCCGGTTGGCCCGCCGGTTGAGCTCGCCGTAGGTCAGCACCTCGTCCCCGACGACCACCGCGGGGGCGTCGGGTGTGCGGGCGGCCTGCTCCTCGAAGAGCTCGTGCACGCAGCGGTCGCTCGGCGCGGGTGCGGCGGTGTCGTTCCACTGCTCCAGCAGCAGCCGCTCGGCACCGGTGAGGACGGGCAGCCCGGAGAGCCGGCGGTCCGGGTCGGCTGCGATCCCGGCCAGCAGCTCATTGAGGTTCCCCGCCAGCCGCGCGACGGTGCCGGGCTCGAACAGGTCCGTGCTGTACTCGAACAGGCAGTCCAGCCGTCCGTCCCGTTCCCGCACCGAGAGGGTCAGGTCGAACTTCGCCACCGAGGCCGCGAAGTCCACCGGGGCCGCCGTCGTGCCCGCGAGCTCGAAGGGCACCACCGGGGTGTTCTGGAAGAGGAACATCACCTGGAACAGCGGGTGGCGGCTCAGGTCGCGCTCCGGGCGCAGTTCCTCCACCAGGCGCTCGAACGGCAGGTCCTGGTGGTCGTAGGCGGCCAGCGCCCGTTCCCGGACCTGCGCCAGCAGCCGGGTGAACGACGGGTTCCCGGTCAGGTCCGCCCGCATCACCAGGGTGTTCACGAAGAACCCGACGAGCCCCTCGGTGTCGGCGTGGTTGCGGTTGGCGATCGGGGTGCCCACCGCGATGTCCTGCTGCCCGCACTGGCGGGAGAGCAGCACCTGGAAGGCGGCCAGCAGGGTCATGAACATGGTCGCGCCCTCCCGCCGGGACAGCGCGCCCAGCGCCGAGGCCACCTGCGGGGGGACGGTGAACTCGTACTCGGCGCCCCGGCCGGAGCGCACCGCCGGCCGCGGGTGGTCGGCGGGCAGATCCAACGGCGTCAGGCCGCTCAACCGCTCGCGCCAGTAGTCCAGCTGGCGGTCGAGGATCTCGCCCCGGAGCCACTCCCGCTGCCCGACCGCGAAGTCGGCGTACTGGACCGGCAGCGGTGCGAGCGGCGAGGGCCGGCCCTCGCGCAGGGCCGCGTACAGCGCGGCGAGCTCGCGGGTGAGCACCCCCATCGACCATCCGTCGGCGGCGATGTGGTGCACCACCAGGACCAGGACGTGGTCGCCGCCGGGCAGCCGCAGCAGCCGGCCGCGCAGCAGCGGGGCCGCACTCAGGTCGAACGGCCGGGTCCCTTCGGCCCGCACCGCCGCCGCCAGCTCCGCCTCCGCCCGCTCGGCCGGCAGCCCGCTCAGATCGGTCACCGCCAGCACCGGCCCGACCCGCTCCTCGATCACCTGCACCGGCGCACCGGCCACGGCCTCGAACCCGGTGCGCAGCACCTCGTGCCGGGCGACGAGCTCCGAAAGTGCCCGCTCCAGCGCATCCGGGTCCAGTTCCCCGGTGAGCCGCAGGGCCCGCATGAGCAGGTACTCGGTGCTGTCCGGGGCGAGCTGGTCCAGGAACCAGAGCCGTTCCTGCGCGAAGGACGGCGGGAGCGCCCCCCGCCTCGGCACCGGCCGGATGGCGGGCATGCCCGCCGCGACGACGCCGCCGGCCCGCACCGCGTCCGCCAGTCCGGCCACGGTCGGGGCGGTGAACAGGCTGTGCACCCCGAGGCCGGAGCCGAACTCCTTCCGCAGCCGGGAGATCACCCTGGTCGCCAGCAGGGAGTGGCCGCCGAGTTCGAAGAAGTTGTCCTGCGCCCCGACCCGGTCCACCCCCAGCACCTGCGCCCAGACCCGCGCGATCGTCTCCTGCACCGGCCCCACCGGCGCCACGAACACCCCACCCGTCACCGGCCGCGACCCGTCCGGAACCGGCAACGCCCCCCGATCCACCTTCCCGTTCACCGTCAACGGCAACCCCTCCACCACCACCACCAACGGCACCATCACCTCCGGCAACCGCTCCCCCACCACACGCCGCAAACCCACCACATCCACCCCCGCACCACCCACCAACGGCACCACATACGCCACCAACCGCCGCTCCCCCACCCGATCCTCACGCACCACCACCACCACATCCCCCACCAACCCACTCCCCCGCACCACCACCTCCACCTCACCCAACTCCACCCGCACCCCCCGCACCTTCACCTGATCATCCGACCGCCCCACGAACTCCAACTCCCCCTCCACCCCCCACCGCCCCACATCCCCCGTCCGATACATCCGCTCCCCACCCACCCCGAAAGGAAACGCCACGAACCGCCCCGCCGTCAACCCCGCCCGACCCCAAAACCCCCGCGCCAACCCCACACCCGCCACATACACCTCACCCACCACCCCCACCGGCACCGGATTCAAGAACCCGTCCAACACAAACACCCGGGTGTTGGCGAGCGGACGGCCGACCGGCACCGCCGCGGCCCGGGTCCGCCCCGGTCCGACCTCCGAGGCGAGCGCCCAGATCGTCGTCTCCGTCGGCCCGTAGACGTTGGTGAGCCGCCGGACCAGCGGACGCGTGGTGGCGGCGAGCGCGGGGTCGAGGGCTTCGCCGCCGAGCAGCACGTGGAGGCGGTCGGACAGGTCGGGGATCTCCTCGACGACCAGCTTCCACAGCGACGGGGTGACCTGAAGGACGGTGATGCCGTCCTCGGCGAGCATCGCGGCGAACCGGGCCGGCGAGGTGGTCTCCTCCCGGGTGGCCAGGTGGATCCGCGCTCCCCGGAGCAGCGGCAGCAGGAGGTCCACGGTGGAGGGGTCGAAGGTGTACGGGGCGACCGCCATCAGCCGGTCCTCGCCGGTCAGCCGCATCACCTGCTGCATGGCGAACAGGCCGTTGACGACGTTGTCGTGCCGGGTCTGGACGCCCTTGGGGGCGCCGGTGGACCCCGAGGTGTAGATGAGGTAGGCGAGGTTGGCCGGGGTGGCCCGCGGCGGCGGGGCGGTGACCGGCAGGCCGTCGTCGCCGCCGTCGTCCAGGCACAGCACGCTCCGGTGCTCCCCGGTGGGGAGCCGCTCGGCCAGGCCGCGCTGGGTGAGGACGACGGGCGCCGCGATGTCGTCCAGGATGAACGCCAGCCGTTCGCGCGGGTGGGCCGGGTCCAGGGGCACGTAGGCGCCGCCGGCCTTGAGGACGGCCAGCAGGCCGACGAGCAGCTGCGGGCCGCGCTCCAGGCACAGGCCCACCAGGGTCTCCGGTCCGACCCCGGCCCGGATCAGCCGGTGGGCGAGCCGGTTGGACCGCTCCTCCAGCTCGCGGTAGGAGAGCCGGCTCTCCCCGCAGACCAGCGCGATCCGTTCCGATGTCGCGGCGGCCTGCCGGGACACCAGCTCGTGCACACAGGCCTGCGGGACGGGCGCCCCGGTCCGGTTCCACTCGGTCAGCATCCGGTGCTGCTCGTCGGCGCCGAGCATCGGCAGCCGCGAGACGGCGGCCGCCGGGTCCGCCGCCGCCGCGGCGAGCAGGGCCCGGAAGTGGGTGGCCATCCGCTCGACGGTCGCCCGGTCGAAGAGGTCGGTGGCGTACTCCAGGACGCCGGTGAAGCCCGTCCCGGTCTCCGCCAGGTCGAGGGACAGGTCGAACTTGGCGACCCCGTAGGCCAGGGGCTGGACGTCGACCCGCAGCCCGGGCAGGTCCCAGCCGCCGGACCCGGCCCCGGTGTCCTGAAGGTTGAACATGATCTGGAACAGGGGCGTGCGGGAGAGGTCCCGGACCGGGGCCAGGTGCTCGACGAGCCGCTCGAACGGCAGGTCCTGGTGGTCGTAGGCGGCCAGCGCCCGTTCCCGGACCTGCGCCAGCAGCCGGGTGAACGACGGGTCGCCGGTCAGGTCCGCCCGCATCACCAGGGTGTTCACGAAGAAGCCGACGAGGGCCTCGGTCCCGTCGTGGTTGCGGCCCGCGACCGGTGTCCCGACCGCGACGTCCCGCTGTCCGCAGTAGTTGGCCAGCAGCACCTGGAACACCGCCAGCAGCCCCATGAACGGAGTGACCCGGTGCGCGGCGAACAGCTCCTTCAGCCGTGCGGACAGGGCCGCCGGGACGTCGAAGCACACCGTCGCCCCGCGCGCGGAGCGGACCGCCGGCCGGGGCCGGTCGGTGGGCAGCTCCACCGGCGCCAGGCCGTCCAGCTCCCCGATCCAGTGGGCCAGTTGCCCGGCGAGCACCGGCCCGTCCAGCCGCTCCCGCTGCCAGAGCGCGAAGTCGGGGTACTGGATCGGCAGTTCCGGCAGGTCGGGGGCCCGGCCGGCGCGGCGGGCGGCGTAGCACGCGCTCAGCTCGTCGGCGATGATGCCCAGCGACCATCCGTCGGCCACGATGTGATGGATCGTCAGCGCGAGCAGGTGGTCGTCCGGGCCCTGGCGGAAGAGCACGGCCCGGAACAGCGGGCCGTGTTCGAGATCCATCGGCGCCACCGCCGCGGCCGCGGCGCGGGCCGGATCCGCCGGCCCGTCGGCCACCCGCAGCACGTCCGGGTCGGGGTCGCGCACCAGTTGCACCGGCCGGCCGTCATGCTCGCGGAACACCGTCCGCAGGGACTCGTGCCGGGCCGCCAGATCGGCCACCGCGGCGGACAGTGCCGCGACGTCCGGGATGCCGGTCAGCCGCAGGACGACGGGGATCAGGTACTCGGCGCTGCCCGGCGCGAGCTGATCCAGGAACCACAGCCGCTGCTGGGCGAAGGAGACCGGCAGCAGGACGTCGTCTGGCATCTGTTACCCCTGATCCTGGAAGGAGATCCCGCCTCGGTGGCCGACCGTTCGTCATGCGTGTCCGGGCGCCCCGGCCGGGCCGCCCCCGTCGTTCTCGCCCGCCCGGCCGTCCGCGCCGTCCCGGCCGCCCGCGAGGCCGAGGTGTGCGGCCTGGGCGGCGATCGTCCGGTGGCGCAGGAGGTCCGCGACGCCGACGGCCGTCCCGGTCCGGTCGAGCAGGGCCCGCTGCAGCCTGATCGCGAGGAGCGAGTTGCCGCCGCAGGCGAAGAAGTCCCGGTCCGGGTCGGGCGGGGGGTTCCCGAAGACGTCCCCCCAGGCCGCCCGCACCTGTTGCAGGATCCGATGGTTCATCGCGCCAGTCCCCCCGTGGGATTCGGCGGGCACCGCTGCGGGGCCCGGTCCGGGTCAGCCCTGCCAGGCACGCCACAGGCCCGCGTAGGCGCCGTTCTTGGCGAGCAGTTCGTCATGGGTGCCGAACTCGGTGATCCGGCCCTCGTCGAGGACGGCGATCCGGTCGGCGTCCCGGGCCGTGTGCAGCCGGTGCACCACGGCGACCACCGTCCGGCCCGCCGTGACGGCGGCCAGCGACCGCTCCAGCTGCCGGGCGGCCCGGGGGTCCAGCAGCGAGGTCGCCTCGTCCAGCACGAGGACGTCCGGATCCGCGATGATCAGCCGGGCCAGCGCCAGTTGCTGCACCTTCGCCGGGTCCAGCGCCGCGCCCCCGCGCCCGACCGGGCTGTCCAGCCCGAGGGTCCGCGCCCACTCCTGCGCTCCGACGGCGGCCAGGGCGGCGGTGATCTCCGCCTCCCCCGCCCCGGACCGGCCGATGGTCAGGTTGTCGCGCAGCGTGCCGCGGAAGACGTGGTGCTCCTGGGTCACCAGGGCCACCGTGCCGCGCCGTCCGGCGGCCCCCGGCGCACCGAGGTCCCGGCCGCCGACGGTGATGCCGCCGCCGTGCGGCCGGTAGATCCCGGCCAGCAGCTTGGCGAGGGTGGACTTGCCGGCGCCCGAGGGGCCGACGACGGCCAGCCACTCGCCCTGCCGGACGGTCAGGTCGATGCCGCGCAGCACTTCGTGCTCCGGCCGGTAGGCGTAGCGCAGGTCCCGGACCTCGATGTCCCCCGCCCGCGGTGGCGGCACGGTGGCGGCGCCGGACGCGACGGCCGGCACGGCGGCGCCGGACGCCACGGCCGGCACGGCGGCGCCGGACACCACGGCGGCGGGAGCGGCCGGTGCCGGGGCCGGCGTCCGGAACCGCGCGAGGCCCAGCAGCCGGGCCAGCGCGGCCCCCGCCGACTGGAGTTCGTCCATCCAGGAGACCAGCTGGTCCAGCGGGTTGAGCAGTTGCGAGGCGTACAGGGTGCCGGCGGTGACGGCGGCCAGGGACACCGTGCCGTGCAGGTAGAGCGTGCCGCCGACGATGAGCATCGCGGCCACCGGCAGGGAGTAGCTGGCGTCGCACAGCGGCAGGAGGACGTTGCGCAGCCGCAGCGTGTGGCGCTCGGCGGCGTAGGAGTCGGCGATGTCCCGGTTCAGCCGGTCCAGCCGCCGGCCGGTCAGCCGCAGGGCCTCGACGGTGCGGGCGCCCTCGACGGTCTCGGCCAGGCTCTCGGTCAGCCGGGAGTAGCCGGCGGCCTGGCGCAGGTAGCCCTCGTGCGCCCGCCGCAGGTACCACCGGGCGGTGACGAACAGCACCGGCACCGAGAGCAGGCCGGGCAGCAGCAGCAGCGGGCTGACCAGCAGCAGGGCGCCGAAGGTGAACCCGACCAGGCCGATCGAGATCATGGTCGCCGGGATCGCGGAGCGCACCGCGTTGGACATCAGGGAGACGTCCCGGGTGGTCCGGGTGATCAGGTCGCCGCCGTCCGCGTCCTCGACGATCTCCGGCGGCAGCGCCAGCAGGTCCGCCACGAACTCCTCGCGCAGCCCGGCGAGGACCTTCTCCCCGAGCGCGGCCGCGGCGTACCCGGCCAGTCGCACCAGGACGGCCTGGCCCGTCAGGCAGGCGATGATCAGCAGGACCGAGCGCAGCACCGTGTCGTGGCCGCGGGTGACGTCCGCGACCAGGTTGCCGAGCAGCCACGGGGCGAACAGCCCGACGACCGCCGAGAGCGCCTGGAGGCCGACCACCAGGGCGAATCCGGCGCGGTGGGTCCGGACGGCGTGCCACGCCCAGGCGCGCAGCTCGCGACGGGTGGCGACGGGGAGCGCGCTCATCCGACGGCCACCCAGCGGTCCACCAGGGACCGGTAGCGCGGATCGGCCAGCAGCGCTTCGTGCGACCCCTCGGCCGCCACCGCGCCGTCGAGCACCAGGACCACGCGGTCCGCCCGGTGCAGCAGCGGCACGCTGGTGGTGAGGACGAGGGTGGCGCGTCCCCGGCGCAGCGTGGCTATCCCCTCGGCCATCCGGCTCTCCGTGTGCGCGTCGACGGCGCTGGTCGGATCGATCAGGATCAACACCTCCGGATCGCAGCGCAGGGCGCGTGCCAGGCGCAGGCGCTGCTGCTGGCCGCCGGAGAACTCCCGCCCGCCCGCGGCGACTTCGGTCTCCAGGTGGTCCGGCAGTGCGTCGACGATGTCCCGGGCGGCGGCCGCGTCGACGGCCGCCCGCAGCCGGTCGTCGGCGTCGGGGCCGTCCGGTGCCTCCGACCGGTCCGCCCGGTCCGCCCGGTCCGACGACTCCGACGGGCCGGGCGGGACGAGCTCGCGGCGCAGCGGTCCGGCGAACAGGTGCGCGTCGGCGGAGCCGACCAGGATGTGCTCACGGACGGCGGCCAGCGGCAGGCCGGCCAGTGGCTGCCCGGCGTACGTGGCGCCGGAGTCGGTGTAGCGTCCCAGCCGGTCGGCCAGGCCGATCGCGTCGGCCGGGGAGCAGACCACGGCGGTGAGCCCGTCGGCGGGCACCAGCAGGCCGGATTCGGGGTCGGCCAGCGGGCCGGGACCGGGCATCGCGCCCGTCCGCGGGCCCGGCGCGAGGTCGGGTTCGGTACCGAGCAGCCGGACGACGTTGGCGGCGGCGACGTGGCCCTGCATGGCCGTCGAGACGGCGAGGGTCATCTGGTTGAGCGGAATGGTCAGGTAGCCGGCGTACCCGTAGAAGGCCACCATCTGTCCGGCGCTCAGGTGCCCGCCGAGCACCAGCTCCGCGGACAGCGCCACCACACCGGCGAGCAGCAGTCCGGGCAGGAGGGTCCTGGTCGCGCCGACCATCGCCGACGCCGCGGCCTGCCGCAGCGCGGTGGAGCGGAGTCGCTGCGATCCCGCGCGGTAGCGGGCGGCGAACGGCTCCTCGCCGCCTATGCCCCGCAGCACCCGCAGTCCGCGGACGATGTCGACGGCCTGGTCGGTGAGTTCGCGCTGCTGCGTGCGCAGCGCGGCCTGCCGGGTGCGCAGCACGCGGGCCAGCCGGGTGGTGACGACCAGGATGACCGGCACGGCGATCAGCACCAGCAGGCCGACCTGCCAGGACGCGGCCAGCATGAGCGCGGCGACGAGGACGGACCCGACCACGCCGCCGGCGCCGCGGGCGCCGTACTGGAAGGTCGCGCCGATCAGTTCGATGTCCGAGACGCCGACGGTGACGAGGTCCCCGGCCGAGACCTTCCGGTCGACCGCCGAGCCCAGCTCGCAGGTCCGCCGGGTGACGAACTGCATGGTGCGGTAGCCGGGTTCGACCTTGGCCCGGAGCTCCAGGCGCTCCACCGCCATGGCGGACAGCGCCGTGCCGACGCCCAGTGCGAGCACCGCGAGGCCCCAGCCGACCAGGGCCGTCTGGTCCCGCGCGACCAGGCCGTCGTTGATGGCCTGCCCGATCATGGCCGGGGTCAGGGCCAGACCGCCCGCCCAGAGCATGTTGAAGACGGAGTCGAGCACGAGGACGCGCCGGTGCCGGGCGGCCAGCCACAGCAGATATCGCCACGGTCCGCGAATGTCCGGTACCCCGGGATCGGTATCGGGGAAGTTCCGCACCACTCAGCCCTCAATCTCCTCTGGAACCGGGATCGGTCGGCGCCGGCTCCGCACACGCACCATGTCGTCGAACGGTGCCGGTCTTCCCGCAGGCGGTCGTCGGCAGAGCCATTAACCATGGGGGGCGGATCGTCTGTCCATCCCCGGACGAGTCCGCGGCTGCGCGCCAGCATCATGACATGCCGTCAGATCGACGGGCACCGATGGCTCTTCGTACCCCGCCCGGCGCGCTCAGTCGCCGAGCCACGGCCGCCACTGCTCCTCGTCGAACAGCTGCGGGCGCCTCGCGCTCTGCTGCCGCCAGTACCGGCGGACCCCGGCCCGGGCGGCCGGCGCGGCCGGATCGGCGCCGTCCGCCCCGGCCGCGGGCAGCGCCACGGAGGCCAGCGGGCCGATCCGGGCGCCCCGGCCGCCCTTGGCGTCGTGGGACCCGGTGCCCAGGTGGACGCCGCGCAGGCCGGTCTCGTAGCAGTACCGCAGCGACTCGTAGATCACCACGTTGAAGTAGGCGTAGGCGCGGGCCGGCACCGCCGTGTCGAACCCGGCCATCCGCAGGTGCAGCCGGTCCTCCCAGCGGTAGCAGAGCGCCACGCCCAGGACCGTCCGCCCGCGCCGGGCCTCGAACAGCACCCCCTGCTCGCCGAAGGCGGCGCACTGCCGCTCGAACCGGGTGCGCAGCGCCGCGCCGTCCTCGACGATCCCGTACTTCTCGTTGCCCCGCCGCGCGAACTCCACCACCAGGTCGAGCCGTTCCCGCGGATCGGTGCGGACCGTGCGCAGGCCCTCCGCGGCGAAGCCCCGCAGTTCCTTGCGCACGGTCCAGCGCCGGCTGGAGGTGAGCGCGGCGAGGTAGTCCCCGAAGCCCTCGCCGGGAACGTCGAGCCAGGCGTCCCCGCTGTAGCCGAGCACCGGGGCGAGGCCCTCGGCGGCGCCCGCGACCTGCCGCAGACCGCGCTCGTTCAGGTAGAGGAGGAAGGCGTGCTGCTGCTCCTCCTCCCGTGCCAGCAGGGCGAGTTCGTCGAGCAGCAGCGCCGCCGTGGCCCGCCGGCCGGCCTCGCCGAGCCGGTCGGCCAGCAGCAGTTCGTTGCTGTAGCCGCTGCGGCTGCCGGCCACGCAGTACCGTCCGCCGCGCCCCGGGACGGCGGCGCGGAAGACCGAGCGCGGGTCGTAGTACGGGTTAGGCTCGTCGGCCGTCAGGTAGACCGGCAGGGCGCCGGCGAGCCCGGCGTCGTCGTGGACCAGCAGGTAGCGGCAGAGCCCCTCGGTCTCCTGCTCGACCAGCGTCAGCCACGCGTGCGAGGAGTACAGCCCGGCCCGGGCGGCCACCGGTGCCCAGCTCTGCGGCGGCACCGCCGCGAGCGTGTCGCACACCCGCACCGTCCGCCGCTGCCGCTCCGGCACCGCAGCGGCTGTCGATTCGGTCATGGACCCGCACCTCCCTGACGGAATTCCGGGGAAATCGCTTTTTCCGTCCCGCGCGCGACGCGGTCGGCAATCCGTTCCGCTTGCACGCCGGACCTTCTGTGACATCATCCGGCGGGGCGGGTTCCGAGCTGACTGGTCCTCACCCGCCATGGTTTCCACGGAGAGGCCGAGATGGCAAGAGTCCTCATAGGCAATGACTGGGACGGGAATCTGGGCGGCCACAGCGAAGGAGCCGTCTGGTGGGTGGACCATTTCATCTGGTTCGCCCGCGACCATGACGTCCTGGTGCTTCCGGCGATTCCCGAGGAGTCGTTCCTGACCTACGTGACCGGGCACACCGGCGTCGACCGGCGGACGCTCACCGTCGTCGTACCGCCCACCGCCTCGTCGTCCGCGTCGGGCATGCTCACCCCGGAGCAGCTCACCGATCCGCGGCTGGCCGCCGAGGTGCTGGCCGCGCTCGGCGGCCGGCCGCCGGCGGAGGTGGTCCCGCTCTGGCCCGACGTGTCGGTGGCGGTGCTCGCCGAGCGGCTGGGCGACCCGGCCGCGCTGGCCGGGCACGCCTTCATTGGCCAGCGCGGCGGCGCCGTCGTCAGCAGCAAGGCGGTCTTCCGGGCCGCGGCGGCGGGCGCGGGCGCTCCGCTCTCCCCGGGCGCGGTGTGCGCCGACGCCCGGGCCGCCGAGGACGCGATCACCGCGCTGATCGAGCAGGGCCACAGCGTCATGGTGAAGCTGGAGTACGGCGCCGGCGGCGCAGGCAACGAGGTGCTGAGCCCGGTGGCGGGGATGCGGCCGGTCGGGGCCCGGCGGACCGTGCAGGTGACGGACCGGGCGGGAGTGCGCGCGTACCTGGCCGCCCACTGGGACTGGCTCACCGACGGCGGGGCGCACCTGGTGGTGGCCGAGCGCTACTTCAACGACAGCCGCGCCTACTACGCCGAGTTCCGCATCGAGGACGGCGGGGCCGTGTTCGGCGGGATCGGCGAGCTGATGCACGCCCCGCGCTACCTCAACGAGGTGACGCCGCCCGAGCTCGACGCCGAGCTGCAGGCCGAGCTGATCGAGGGCGGACGGAAGGTCTGCGCGCCGCTGCACGCGATGGGCTACCGGGGCTGGCTGAGCGCCGACGCGGTCATCACCCCGGACCGGCAGGTCCTGTTCACCGAGTGGAACGGCCGCATCACCAGCTCCACGCACTCCTACCACGTGCTCGGCGAGGTCGTGGTGGGGCCGGGCTACACCAAGGACCGGGTCCTGCTCACCAACGTGTGGCCGCGGGGCTGGGCCACCCCCTCGTTCGACGCGATGCGGGCCGCCGTCGCGGGCGCGGGGCTCGCCTACGACCCGGCCACCCGGACCGGGGTGCTGATCGTCAGCGGCTACGACGGGACCCGGCAGGGGGCGACGTACTGCACCGTGGCACCCGACCTGGACGAGGCCTGGGAGGTCAACCAGCAGCTCGGCGAGCTGTTCGCCCCCGCCTGAGAGGAACCCGCCATGAGGAGGAGAGCAGCATGACCCGGAACCCCACCGAGCCCGGCCCCCCGGCCCCCTCCGACGACAGCCCGGTCCGGCGGTTCCGCGCGGTCGTCGCCCGGTCCGGCGAGCGGCTCGCCGTGCAGGGCCCCGCAGGCGCCTGGACCTACCGCGAGCTGGACGCCGTCTCCGACGCACTGGCCGCCCGGGTGCTGGCGGCCGCCGGTCCCGGAGCCCGGATCGGGCTGGTGCACGGCCACGACATCGGGCTGATCGCGGCGGTGCTGGCGGCGCTGAAGGCCGGCGCCGCCTACCTGCCGCTGGACCTCCAGCAGTCCCCGGCGCGGCTGTCCGCCGCCGTCGCCGCCAGCGGACCGGACCTGCTGCTGGCCGACGCCGCCCACGCCGGGGCGGCCGGGCGCCTGGCCGAGGGACGCCCGGTCCTGACGGCCACCGACGAGGGGACGCCCCCGCCGCCGTTCGCGCCCGCGGACACCCCCGGGGCGCTCGCCCGCCTCCGGCCGCCCGCCGGGGCCGGCGCCGCGCCGCAGGGCCTGACCGGACGGGACCTGCTCACCCGGGCGCTGCGGTTCGCCGACCGGCTGGGCCTCACCGCCGAGGACCGGGTGCCGCTGCTCGCGCACGGCGCCGCCGACGGCCCGGCGCCGGAGCTGTTGGGCGCGCTGCTCACCGGTGCGAGCCTGCACCTGGTCGACCCGCGGGCCACGCCCCGGGCCACCCTGCTGGGCGAACTCGTCCGGCACCGGGCGACCGTGCTGGCCTGCACGCCCGACCTGCTGCGGCTCCTCCTCGTCCAGTCGGCGGCCGGTGCCCCGGTGCCCGGGCCGCGGGCCGTCCTGCTCGACGGGGAGGGGTTCACCGCGCGTGACGCGCAGCACGCCGCGCGGGCCTTCGCCGGGGCCGAGCTGCTCGGCGCCACCGGCGCCGACGGGGGCCCGGCGGACCCGTGGCAGCGGTCGGAGCCGGCCGAGGCGGAGGTGCTGCTCCGCGCCCACCCGACGGTCCGGCACGCCGCCGTACTGGCCGACCCGGACGCCGCGCCCGGCCACCGGCTGACCGGGTACCTCACCTCGCCGGGCCCGCAGGCCGCGGCGCCCGGGGAACTGCTCCGCTACCTGCACTCGCTGCTGCCCGAGTACGCGGTGCCGACCCGGCTCGTCGTGCTGCCCCGGCTGCCGCTCGACCCGGCGGGCCGGCTCGACCCCGCACGGCTGCCCGCCCCCGCCGCGGCGGAGCAGGACGACACCCCGCGGACGGCCCGGGAGCGCCGGATCGCCGCGCTCTGGTGCGAGGTCCTCGCCCGTCCGACCGCCACGCTCCGGGACCACTTCTTCGCCGCCGGGGGTGATTCCGCCCGGGTCATGCACCTGCTGGACCGGGTCCGGGCGGAGTACGGCGTGGACGTCCCGCTGCCGGCCTTCCTGGCCGATCCCACCCCGGCGACCCTGGCACGGCTGGTCGACGGCGCGCCGGCGCCGCAACATTCGCACACCACGGAGGAGGCAGGCCCATGCGCCTGAACAGCTACGACGGTTGGTCACCGCTCCAGGAAGTGATCGTCGGATCGGCCGAGAACTACACGACGCACGAGCAGGAACTGTCGTTCCGGCTGTTCTTCTACGACAACCTGGCCACCCAGCGGTCCTTCTACGACCAGCAGTACTACCCGGTGGTGGCCCCGCCCGAGGAGGGCGGCGGCCGCACGGCGGGCCCGCGGTCGACGATCAAGAGGCGGTACGTCGAGGAGCTGAACGAGGACGTCGAGGGCATCGCCCGGACCCTGCAGTCCCTCGGGGTCACGGTGCACCGGCCGATGCCGCTGGCCGAGGTGACCCGGGTGGAGACCCTCGCCTGGCCCGCCGCGGTCCTGCCGCCGCTGAACATCCGGGACAACACGCTCATCCTGGGCGACGAGATCGTCGAGACCCCGCCGCAGGTGCGCTCCCGGTACTTCGAGACGCAGCTGCTGAAGAAGGTCTTCCAGGGGTACTTCGAGCAGGGCGCCCGGTGGACGGTGATGCCCCGGCCGGTGATGACGGACGCCTCCTTCGACCCGTCCTACGCCGAACGCTCGCCCGGCAGCCCGGCCGAGTTCATCCCCGAACCGCAGGCGTCGCCCTACGACCTGGGCTTCGAGATGATGATCGACGGCGCCCAGTGCCTGCGCCTCGGCCGGGACCTGATGGTCAACGTCTCGACCGCGAACCACGCCCTGGGGTGCGACTGGCTGGAGCGCCACCTGGAGGGCCGGTTCCGGATCCACCGCGTCGCGCTGACGGACAACCACATCGACAGCATGGTGCTCGCGCTGCGGCCGGGGAAGCTCCTGGTGCGCACGCCGCAGGTGGCGGAGCTGCTGCCCGAGCCTCTGCGCAAGTGGGACATGATCTTCGCGCCCGAGCCGGAGGTCAACGCCTTCCCGACGTACGACGACGACGACCTGGTGCTCACCAGCCCGTACATCGACCTCAACGTCCTGTCGATCGACGAGGAGACGGTCCTGGTGAACGAGGCCTGCCCCGAGCTGCGGCGCACCCTGGAGCGGCACGGCTTCACCACCGTCCCGGTCCGCCACCGCCACCGGCGGCTGTTCGGCGGCGGGCTGCACTGCTTCACCCTGGACACCGTCCGCCGCGGCTCCGCCCCGGAGGACTACCTCGGCTGAGCGCGGAGGGCGCCCGGGCCGAGGACCGGGCGCCCCCCACCGCCCCGCGGCGGCCGGCTCAGCCGGGCTCGTGCGGCGCCGGCTCGTGCGGCTCGTGCGGCACCAGGCAACGGACCGGTTCCGGCTCCCGGGGAAGGTGCGGGACCCGTTCCAGCCCCGTCCGGATCCGCAGCCACGCCCACAGGTCGAGGTGCGGCTTGCGGCTGCGGTGCCGGAAGGTCTCCCCCGTGTCCTCCTGCGGGGTGGTGCGCAGCAGGACCTGCCCGCCCTCCAGTGCCGCGAGGATCTCCACCAGGCGGTCGATGGCCAGGTGGACCGCCCGGTCGTAGAGGTGCTCGTCGTTGTCCTGCGGGCGGATGCCGGGACGGACGACCTCCAGCAGCGCGCCGCCGTCCAGCCGGGCGGCGACGAGGTGCAGACTGGCGCCGATCCGCCGGTAGTCCTTGCGCAGGTAGGCGAAGAACACGCAGTGGTTGCCCTTGTACTCCGGCAGGTGGCCGCCGTGGATGTTGATCATCAGCCCGCCGGCCGCGACGGTCGCGGACCTGAGGTAGGTGGTCCCGCAGACCACGGTCACGTCCGGGCGCAGCTCCTCCAGGTGGGCGGTGGCCTCCGCCGAGTTGATCCAGTCGACGCTCCGCACCCGCTCCGCGGGCGGGGCGTCGGCTCCGGTCAGCGCGGCGAAGTAGCGCCGCCGGTAGGCGGAGCGGCCGGTGAAGCGCTGGCGCCGGACCTGGTAGGCGCGGGCGAGGGCGTCGGTCCACGCACGCCGCGTCCAGAGCCGCCGCTGCTGCGCGGCGCCCGGCTCGACGATCACCCCCACGAGGTCCAGTTCGCGGGAGATCCGGGACACCAGGTAGGCGTGCTGCGGGTCGTCCGAGCAGAGCACGGCCACCCGCAGGCGCTCGCCGGGGGCGGTCGGCACGGCCTGCCACGTGTTCCCTCCCGTGCGGGTCAGCTTCATCGCGGCCCCCCGCCGGAGGAGACGGCGAGGGCGCGCCCGGAGGACCCGGCCCCGCCCGCCGCGGCGGGCCGCAGGAACCGGTCCAGCCGCTCGGGGTCGTACAGCTCGTGCATCGGGTGCGCCCGGCCCGCCAGCGCGGCCACCACGGCCCGGGCCACGCTCGGCGCCTGGGCGAAGCCGCCCGTGTTGTGGCCGCCGGTGACGACGCCGACGCCGCCCGCCACGGTCGGCACCGCCTCGAAGATCCCGAGGTTGGCCGCCGTCCAGGGTCTGACGCAGATCCGGCGGCTGCGCCGCAGGGAGCCGTCGCGGGAGGCCCGGGCGTGGGCCTCGGGGAAGAACGCCCGGCAGGTGTCCTCGACGGCGGCGAACATCGTCGCCAGCGCGGCGGGATCGGCGTCGGTGCCGTCCGCGCCGAGGTAGCCGTAGCCGGAGCCCACGACGAGGACGGGGCGGCCGCGCTCGTCGGTGCCCAGGGTCACGTTGGCGTCCTCGGTGAGGTGGCCGCGCCGGGCGATCTTGAGCGAGTGGCGCAGCTCCGGTCCGGGGTGCGGCAGGGTGAGCCAGACGCCCAGCACGCCGTGGATCCGGCCCTCGGAGCGGGTGCCGGCCAGCAGGTCGCCGCCGTGCGCCCCCGGCGAGAGCACGTAGTGGTCGGCGGTCACCAGGGCACCCGCGGCCCGCAGGCCGCCCATCCGGCCGCCGTCGGCCCACTCGATCCGCTCGACCGGGGTGGACCAGCCGAACTCCGCCCCGGCCTGCTCCAGACGGGAGACCATCCGGTCGAGGAGGCGGTGCACGTTGACCGTGAAGCCGGGGACCTCCAGCCCGCCGGCCAGGTCGGCGGTCGCGCCGGCGAGCCCGGGGTGGTGGCGGCGCACGTCGGCCGGTTCGAGCACGCGGCGCACCGCGTCGAGGCCGGTGTGCCGCAGGACCGACCGTTCGAACTGCTCCCGGTCGGTGTAGAGGCGCAGGATGCCCGGCCGGTGGCCGGTGTCCGCGAAGAGCTCGGGGTGCTCCTCGATCAGGGCGCGCCAGAGCCCGCGGCTCTCGCGGTTGAAGGAGAGGATGTCCGCGTCGTAGGTGCGGGCCAGCCGGGCCGGCACGCTCTCGAAGTCGCGGACCCAGCGCTCCTCGGCGGCGGAGAACGGCGCCGCCCTGACGTTCCAGCCCCGGGCGTCGAGGGAGCGGCGGAACACCCCGTTGACGGCGGGCCGGTCGGCGGAGGTCTTCGCGTGGTAGTCGTCGGCCTCGGTCAGGGTGAACATCCGGGCGTCGCCGCCGGCCCGGCTGCACCCGTAGGCGGACCAGTGCAGGTCCTTCCTCGGGTCGGGCCGCGCGTCCAGGATCCGCAGCCGGTGGCCGGCCCGCAGCAGGTACCAGGCGGTGACGAGGTTGACGATCCCGGCGCCGACCAGCACGACGTCCCGGCCGGGCGGGTGCGGCGGCACCGGCGGGCCGCTCGTGCGGCGCTGTTCCCCGGGGGGCCGCGACGCCGCCGTGGACGCCCGGTCCGCCGGGCCGGTTTCGAGCATGGGCATGGCAGGTCCCCCAGTGGGTTCGGGCGGTCAGCCGGTCCGCTCGACCGCGAGCGAGGTCCAGGAGCTCGGGCCGTCGCCGAAGGCCAGCACGTGGTCTCCCGGTCGGATCCGCCCGGTGTCCGCGCAGTGCGCCAGGGACACCAGGACGTCCGCGGAGAAGCAGTGCCCGAACTCGGCCACCGGGCCGATCAGCAGCCGGTCGACCGGTGCGCCCATCGCCGAGCAGAGGAACTGCTGGCTGATGGTGCGGTAGTTCGGGAAGAGCAGGTGGTCGAAGTCCGCCGGCTGCCGCCCGGTCCGCCGGGTGATCGCCCCGGTGGCCGTCACGGAGAGGGCCACCGTGCCCAGGATCCGGTCACCGTCCCCGCCCGGGGTCGCGGCGGGGGTGGCGGCGGCGGTGGCGGTCGACACCCCGTGCACCGCGTACCGGGGGCCGGGCGCGTCGAGCGGCTCGGCGCTGACCAGGCAGGCGGCGGCGCCGTCGCTGACGACGGAGAGCCGGTCGGCCTGGCTCCGGTCGCCGTCCAGCACCCGGTCGGCCAGCAGGACCAGCACCCGGCGGTGCGCGCCGGAGCCGACGGCCTGCTCGGCGAGGAGCAGGGCGGGGCCGAGGTTGCCGCAGTCGTGGCCCGACACCCGCAGGTACCGGATGCCGGGGAGGTCGAGCGAACGCGCCAGGTGCACCAGGGAGTCGCTGCTCGTGCGGTCGTTCTCGGTCACGTAGAGGAGCAGGTCGGGCGGCTGCGGGCAGGCCGCGAGGGTACGGACGGCGGCGGCCTGCGCGAGCTGGTGGATCTCGCGGTCGCAGGCCCGGAAGTGGGCCAGGCCGGAGTCCGGGGCGAGCAGCTCGGCGTCGAGCTGTCCGGACAGTTCCGCGATGCCGTGCCGGTCGCCGTGTTCGTACGCGATGGCGCCGAGGTGCAGGTCGGTCATGGGGGAAGGTCTCTCCGTCCGCCGGTCCGCGGGGGACCGGGACGACGTCGGCGGGTCAGGTCCAGGTGACGACGGTGCGGTCGTCGGTGAACCCCATCAGAAAGGACAGGTTGGTGCGGTTGCCGGTGCTGGTGTCCACGGCGTGCACGAAGGAGCCGTTGAACACGTAGACGTCGCCGGGGCGGACGTCGAGGCGCAGCTCGTCGAAGCCGGCGAGGGTGTCCGCCGGGTAGGAGAACCCGGTGTGCTCGATCCCCAGCCGGCGCCGGCTGGCGGCGTCGGGGCGGATGTTCCACAGGACCAGCCGCCCGCCCTCCTCGTGCTCGACGCACATGTTGACGGCGCACACCTCGTGGTCCAGCACCCGCTGGATCTCGAAGCCGGCCTGCCGCGGGTCGGTGCACTGGGCGGCGTCCTCGTGGGGTTCGAGGGCGAACCTGCCCGCCTTGTCCCAGGCGCGGATCAGCGCCGGGCAGGCCTGGGCGCCCCCGTGCTCCGCGATCCGGAGCACGGCGTCCTGCCGGGCGAGCTCGGCGGCCAGCCCCGACCGGAAGGACCGCCACGGCGAGTCCGGCACGTCGAGCACGTGCCGGACCTCCTCCAGGACCGCCGCGGTCTCGGCGAGGTACGTCCCGGTCGGCTTGTTCCAGTGGTAGGCGCCGACGTAGTGGGAGGGTTCGCCCTCGCGGTGCCGCCGGGCCGGGCTGGCCCAGAACCTCGCCACCGACTCCTTCCGGGCGGCCGGCGGGATGACGTCGCGGAAGACCACGCCGAGCCGCCTGCCGCGGAGCACGTCCACCACCGCGCCGGGGTCGAACGCGTCGCGTTCGTCGAGGCGGAAGAAGTCGGGGGCGGCCCTGGTCCCGGTGATCGGCCGGGTCCGTCGCCGCTGGTCGTGCGTCATGCCTTCGCCTCCCGTCGCACCGCGAACGCGTCGCCCACCACGTAGCCGTCCAGGCCGTGTTCCTCGCCGTAGCGGATCAGGTCGCTGGTCCGGTTGATGAAGCCGCGCCCGGAGAAGTTGAGCGAGGTGTTGCAGAGCACGCTGAAGCCGGTGAGCTCGCGGAACGCCGTGAGCAGCGAGGCCATCCGGGGGTTCTGCTCCGGGGTCACCGTCTGCGCCCGGGCGGTGCCGTCGACGTGCGTGACGGCCTGCAGCTCGTCGGAGACCACCTGGCTGAAGTAGAGCATGTGGGGGTCGGGGATCGAGCCGCGGAACCAGCGGCCGGCGTCCTCCTCCAGGCAGATCGGCGCGATCGGGCGGTAGCCCTCCCGCTGCTTGATCCGGTTCAGCCGGGCCGTCGTCTCCCGGGTGAACGGGGCCGCCAGGACCGACCTGTTGCCGAGCGCGCGCGGGCCCATCTCCCAGCGCCCCTGGGCCCAGCCCAGCACCTTGCCGTCGGCCAGCGCCCCGGCCACCTCGGCGAAGTCCAGCGGCCGGACGTCGAAGAGCGCCGGGTCGAAGCCGGTGTCCTCGACGAAGGGGTCCCCGGCGTAGACGTCCCAGGAGACCGCGGCCGAGCCGGTGTAGTGGAGCTGCGCGTCGATCGCCGTGCCGAGGGCCGAGCCGCTGTCGTTCGGGCAGGGCGGCACGAACACCTCGGGGAAGAGCCCGCACTCGCGCCAGCGGCGGTTCCACTCGCAGTTGAGCGCGCAGCCGCCCGAGATCAGCAGCGGGTAGCCCTCGGTGAGCGCGCTCTCGGCGTAGCGGTGGAAGCGGTCGAAGATGGCGTCCGACAGCTTCGCCGCCAGGTTGCGGTACTCCTGGGAGTCCACGCCGATGTTGTGGAAGGGCGACCAGGTCAGCTCGTCCTTCGCCAGCCGCAGGATGATCTGCTCCTGGTCGAGGATGACGTCGATGAGCCGCTGCTCGTCCGCGGTCGTCGCGGTCCGCTGCGCGAAGCCCGTCAGGGCCATCTGCTTCCCGGCGTCCTGGAGCCGGAGCAGGCCCTTGTTCGCCGGGAAGTGCGGGTCGGCGAGCGCGAACAGGTAGGCGTACTTGTTGCCCGGGTCGGCCAGGACGTGGCGCAGGTGGGTGACCTCGCCGGCCTCGTCGATCAGGTAGAACGACCCGATGTTCCCCTCCCACACCAGGCAGTAGCAGGGCTGCCCGGGCGGGAAGGGGGAGAGGCCGAACGCGGTCATGATGTGCGACCGCTCGTGCGTGGAGGAGAAGATCCGCACGTCCTGGCCGAAGAACCTGGCCCGCTCGTCGGAGACCGCGCCCGGCCCCACGCCGAAGTAGCCGGTCCGGGACGGGGGTTCCACCGAGTGGTTGCCCTTGACCCAGCCCCCGACCGCCAGCGCGTCGGGCAGCCGCCCCAGCCGTTCGGCCGCGAGCAGCAGCACCTCGGCGGTCAGCCGGTCGTAGCGGGGGTACGAGTCCTTCTCCGCCTCCAGGGAGAAGAGCAGCCGCCCGTCCTCGATCGCGGCTATCGCGCCGTCGTGACCTTCCTTGAAACCCAGAATCAGCATTCCTGCCCACCTCCGAGCGGCCGGCCGGCACCACTGCCGACCAGGGCCGTGCGATCGAGCTTTCCGTTGTGCGTCAGGGGGAACTCGTCCAGCAGGACGAACCGGGAGGGCACCATGAAGTCCGGCAGCCGGTCGGCCGCGTGGGCCCGCAGGCCGTGCTCGGTCGCCGTGGCGGCCGTCTCCCGGTGCGTCGTCAGATAGGCGATCAGGCGCCGGTCCGCCGGATCGTCGCCGACGGCGACGACGACGGCCCGGCTGACCGCCGGGTGCGCCGCGAGCACGGCCTCCACCTCGGCGGACTCGACCCGCACGCCGCGGATCTTCACCTGTCCGTCCACCCGGCCGACGAACTCCAGGGGCCGGTCGGCGTGCCACCGCACCAGGTCGCCGGTGCGGTACATCCGGCCGCCCGGGTGGCCGAAGGGGTCGGCGACGAACCGCTCGGCGGTGGCGCCGGGGCGGCCGAGGTAGCCGTGGGCCAGGCCCTCCCCCGCGGCGTACAGCTCACCGACCTCCCCGTCGGGGACCGGCCGCAGCCGCTCGTCCAGCACGTGGACGCGCTTGCCGCGCAGGCTCCGGCCGATCGGCACCGAGGGCCGGGCCGCGCTGTCCGCGGTGACCCGGTGCGTCGTCACGAAGACCATGCACTCGACCGGTCCGTAGCCGTTGACGAAGCGCAGCCGGGGATGGGCGGCGGCCAGCCGTGCGGCGTGCCCGGGCGAGAGCCGCTCGCCGCCGACGAGCAGGTCGGTGAGGCCCGCGAGGGCCGCCGGGTACGCGTCCATGATCACGTGGAACAGGACGGTCGGGAGGTTCATGGTGGTGATGCCGTGCCGGGCGACGAGCTGCGCCATCCGGATCGGATCGGGGCTCCCCGGGTGGAAGACGCAGGAGCCGCCGGAGAGCAGCGGGCCCCAGAGCTCCAGGGCGAACGCGTCCCAGGAGACCGGCGCGCACTGCAGCCAGACGGTGTCGGGGCCGAACCGCGTGTAGTCCTGGCCGGCGACGGTGCCGACGATCGCCCGGTGGGGCGCGGCGACGCCCTTCGGCCGCCCGGTGGAGCCGGAGGTGAAGATGACGCAGGCCAGGTCGGCGGGCCGCGCGCCCCCGGCGCCCCGGGGCAGCGCCCGGCCGGAGCCCCCGGTCGGCGCGACGAAGACCGCCGTGCCGCCGAGCCGCCGGACCTGCGCCGCGTCCTGCGCGACCACGGCCACGGGCCGGGTGTCCTCGACCATGCCGCGCAGCCGGTGCACCGGGAAGTCCGGGTCCAGCATCACGTAGCCGGCCCCGGCCTTCAGCGCGGCGAGGATCGCCACCGCCGCCCCGGTGCCGCGCTCCAGGTGGACGCCCACCAGGGAACCGCGCCGCACGCCCGCGTCCACGAGCCGCCGGGCCATTCGGTCCGCCCGCAGGTCCAGTTCGCCGTAGCTGAGCCGGTCGTCCCCGGCGGCCACCGCCGGCGCGTCGGGCGCGGCGGCGGCCAGGTCCTCGACGATCTCGTGCAGGCACCGCGCGGCCGGCTCCGCGGTGTCCGGGCCCGGGCCGGCTCCCCCGTCGTCACGCATCCTGACCGGCCGTCGGAACGCCGCCGTCCGGGGCCGGGGCCCGGCGGGAGATCGGTGGCAGCGGATCCGGCCGGGCGACGGTGCGGATCCTGCGGGCGACTCCCGCCGCGGTGGGTTCGTCGAAGAACTCGCGGAGCCCGAACCGGACGCCGAGCACCGAACGGATCCGGCTGACCAGCCGGGTCGCCGCCAGCGAGTGCCCGCCGAGATCGAAGAAGTCCTCGTCGGGCCGGACCGACTCCCGCTTCAGCACCTCGGCGAACAGGCCGCACAGGGTCTCCTCGACCGGCGTGCGCGCCTGCTGCTCCGCCGCCGGGGGCTGCCGGTCCGCGGGCGCGGGCGCCGGCGTCCGGCTCGCGCCGGTCGCGCCGCTCGCGCCGGACCGGGCCGGGGGGCGGCTCCGGTCCGCCGGGAACGCGATGTCGACCTGGTCGAGCGGGGCGTCGGGCGCCGCCACCACGGCTTCGAGCAGCAGCAGCAGACTGCGGGTCAGCAGTTCCGCGGTCGGCGGGTCGAACAGGTCCACGGCGTAGGCCAGGGTGCCCTCGATGCCACCCGGGCCGCCGTCGGCGGCCCGGACCTGGTTCAGGTCGAAGACGAGGTCCAGCGACCCGGCGTCGGTGTCGATGCTCGCGTGGCGGGCACGGACGCCCGTCAGACGAAGGTCGTTCGCCACGCCGTCGTAGCAGGCGAGCGCGACCTGGCAGAGCGGGTGGCGGTCGACGGCGCGCTCCGGGTTGAGCGCGTGCACGACCTTCTCGAACGGCAGCTCCTGGTGCTCGTAGGCGGCCAGGTCGGTGTCCCGGACGCGGCCCAGCAGCCGGCGGAAGCTCGGGTTGCCGCCCGTGTCCACCCGCAGCACCACGGTGTTCACGAAGAAGCCGACCAGGTCGGCGAGGGCGTCGTCGGGGCGGTCGGCCACCGTGGTGCGCACCGGTACGTCCGTCCCGGCGCCCAGCCGGGTCAGCAGCGCGGCCACCGCCGCGTGCAGCACCATGAACGCGGTGGCCCCGCCCTCCCGGGCCAGCTCCAGCAGTCCGCCGTGCAGCCCGGCCGGTACCCGGAACGACACCGTGCCGAGCGCCCGGCTGCGCACCGGCGGCCGCGGCCGGTCGGTGGGCAGCGCCAACTCCTCAGGAATTCCGGCGAGTTCGGCCTTCCAGTAGGCCAGGTGCCGGGACATCGCGCTCTGCGGGTCCGCCTCGTCGCCGAGCACCGCGCGCTGCCAGGCCGCGTACTGGGCGTACTGGACGGGCAGCGGCTCCCAGCGCGGCTCCCCACCCGCGAGCCGGGCGTCGTAGGCCAGCGCGAGGTCGCGCCAGAGCGGCCCCGCCGACCAGGCGTCCCAGGCGATGTGGTGGAGCACCACGACCAGCACGTGTTCCGCCGGCCCGGCGGCGAACAGCCACGCGCGCAGCGGCGGATCCACCGTCAGGTCGAACCCCCGCCCGGCGACCTCGGCCACCGCCGCGCTCAACTCCCGCTCGTCCGGCGCGGCCCGCACCAGGTGCGGCCGGCCCCGCGCGGGTGCGAGCACCTGCTGGTACGGCCCGTCCTCGCCCAGCGGGAAGACCGTGCGCAGCACCTCGTGCCGGACCGCCACGTCACCGAGCGCCGCCTCCAGTGCCGCCGCGTCCAGCGGGCCCGACAGCCGGAACGTCTCGGCCGAGTTGTGGGCCGCCGACAGCCCCTCCACCTGGTTCAGGAACCACAACCGCTCCTGCGCGAACGACAGCGGCGCCCCGGCCACGGCCCCTCCCTCTCCTGCTGCTGACATCGGACCGGTCAGGACGACCGGGTTGCGGCGGCCCGCATCTCCCGCACGAGGCTCGCCGGCCTCAGGTCCGTCCAGTTCTCCTCGATGAAGTCGAGGCAGGTCGTCCGGTCCGCCGCCGGGTGGGCGATCCGCCAGCCGTCGGGTGTCCCGGCGAACTCGGGCCAGAGGGAGAACTGCCCCTCGTCGTTGACCAGCACCACATAGGTGGCTCCAGGATCGTCGAACGGATTCATCGCCCCCACCTTTCCGAACGCCCGGTTGTCCCGGTCACTAAAACCCGCCGGTCCGGGCGTGCACAAGCGATGCCGCCCGGGAGTTGGCCGCACCCCCGGCCTTCGGCGGCGGTGCTCCGGCCGGTTCGGTGCGCCTGCGCTGTGCAACCGTCAGAATCTGCCGGTTGCACACCATCGGTGTGTTCCCGCGCGGGGCACGGCCCGGGGTGCGCGGGCTACGATCGAGGAACCCGACCCGAGCCGCGGGAGGATCCGACCGGAAGCCCGCGGAGAACCTTCCGGGCCTTCCGTTCACTCCCGTCCATGGCCACTTGAGCATTGGGGACGACGATGATCAAAATCGGTCTGGTGAACATGCCGTTCGCCGATTGGCGGCGGCCGTCCTTCGCGCTGAGCCAGCTGTCCGCACTGACGCGGCGGGAATTCGGCGACGACGTCGACATCGAGGTGCACTACCTCAACCAGGAGTTCGTCGGCTATTTCGGCGCCGAGATGTACGACGAACTGTCGCAGGACATCGAGCACTTCACCAGCGGCTTGGGCGACTGGCTGTTCCGGCAGGTGGCGTTCCCGGAATCCCCGGACAACACCGAGGAGTACTTCCGCCGGTACTACCGCGGCGACCGCTGGCAGGACTTCCGGGAACACCTGCTCGACCGGCGTCGCGGGATGGCGGACTTCTGCGCCGACCTGGTGGACCGCCACCGGCTCGACGCGACCGACGTCGTCGGGTTCACCTCGATGTTCGCCCAGAACACCGCCAGCATCGCGCTCGCGCGCCTGATCAAGGAGCGCAACCCCGGCACCGTGACGGTCATGGGCGGCGCGAACTGCGAACCGCCCATGGGGGCGGAGCTCATCGCGCACGCGCCGTCGCTCGACTACGTCTTCTCCGGCCCGGCCCTGACGTCCTTCCCCGAGCTGGTCAGGTGCCTGCTCGACGGCGACCGCGGCCGGGCGGACGAGCTGCGCGGCGTCCTCTCCCGGTCCAACCACACCGACCCGAGGCGCGCGTCCGCGATCGGCGCGGACCGGAGCATCGACGACTTCTTCGAGCCGGACTACTCCGACTTCGCCGGGGCGCTCGCCCGGAACCCGGAGATCGGGCGGCTGATCGAGCGGGGGAGCAAACCGGTCCTGTTCTTCGAGACCTCACGCGGCTGCTGGTGGGGCGAACGGTCCCACTGCACGTTCTGCGGCCTCAACGGCTCGACCATGGAATTCCGGAGCATGGACGCCGAGCTCGCCACCCGGCAGTTCCAGTGGCTCTTCGGCCACGCGTCGTGGTGCACCACCTACGAGTGCACCGACAACATCATGCCGCGCAGCTACCCCAAGGCCGTCTTCGAGAAGCTCGACCCCCCGGCGGGCACGTCCATCTTCTACGAGATCAAGCTGCCCGTTCCGGAGGCGGATCTGCAACGCATGGCGCGGGCCGGCGTGAACCGCCTGCAGCCGGGCATCGAGGCGCTCTCCACCGACATCCTCACCCTGATGCGCAAGGGCACCACCGCGTTCCAGAACCTGCAGTTCCTGAAGAGCTGCCGGCGGTTCGGCATCGAGCCGCTCTGGAACCTCCTCACCGGTTTCCCCGGCGAATCCGCGGCGGTGTACGAGAAGTACGAGCGGGACATTCCGCTGCTCGCCCACCTGCCGCCGCCCTCGGGCGCCCATCTGATCCGATTCGACCGCTACAGCCCCTATTTCATGAATCCCGACGAGTTCGGGCTGCAGCTCCAGCCGCTGGACTTCTACCGGCTGGTCTACCCGTTCGGCGAGGAGAGCATCACCAGGCTCGCCTACTTCTTCTCCGACGAGAACCTCTCGCCCTACGCGCTGGACGCGATCGAGTGGCTGGAGCCGATCAACCGGCTGATCGAGACGTGGCAGGCGCAGTGGGACGGCGGGGAGCCGGTGCCGCAGCTCTGCCTGTCCACCGGCCCGGACGGCCGGCCGCAGGTGCTCGACACCCGGACCGGCCCGCTGCGGACCCACGAACTCGACGAGCCGGACGCGGCGATCCTGCGCAAGCTGTCGTCGCCGATGCGCACGACCCGGCTGGCCCCGGCCCTCGGCCTCGCCGAGGACGAGACGGACCGCCGTCTGGCGTTCCTGCGGGAGCGGGGCCTGCTGTTCGAGGAGGGCGACCGGGTGCTGAGCCTGGTGACGCTCGAAGCCTCGGCCGCGGAGTCGGCGGTGGCGGCCGGACTGGAGCTCCTCGACTAGGAACGCACCCCACGCGATGGGGCCGGACCCGCCGGTCGGCGGGTACGGGCCCCTGGCGTCGGGCGCGCCTCTCTGCCGCGGACGGACCGCCACCGGCCGGGCCGCGCAGTGCCCCGGGCCGGCGGCC